>NC_020829.1:5415000-5696307 GCF_000349845.1 Pseudomonas sp. ATCC 13867
ACCGATACGCGCCGCGAGCCGGCCGGCCAGTGCGGCCCCCAGCAGCACACCCACCGCGGGCGTCGCCGCCATGACGCCAATGGCGAAGCTGCCATAGCCCCAGCTTTCGAGGCGCAGCGACACCAGCGGCATGGTCAGCCCGAGGGCCAGACCGATACTGATGACCGACAGGCAGACCGCAGAATAGGCACCCCAACGCATTGTCTTTCTCCCGTTCCATCCGGAGCGCACGCCGGGCCCGTCAGGTTGCCCGATGCGCAATGCACAACGGCCGGGCTTCCCAGAGGGAAACCCGGCCGCAGGTTTGGCTCTTGTCAGAGCGACCCCTGAACGGGGCCGACCTGGCCAGGCCTGGATCGATAAGGTCGTTACGGAGGGAGCGAGCTCCCCCGCGCCGTCCTTAGAGCTTGATCCAAGTGGCCTTCAGCTCGGTGTACTTGTCGAACGCGTGCAGCGACTTGTCGCGACCGTTGCCGGACTGCTTGAAGCCACCGAACGGAGCGGTCATGTCGCCGCCGTCGTACTGGTTCACCCATACGCTGCCGGCGCGCAGCGCCTTGGCGGTCAGGTGAGCCTTGGACAGATCGCTGGTCCACACCGCGGCGGCCAGGCCGTACGGGGTGTCGTTGGCAATACGTACGGCTTCCTCGGCATCGGTGAACTCGATGACCGACAGCACCGGGCCGAAGATCTCTTCACGGGCGATGCGCATGGCGTTGGTCACACCGTCGAAGATAGTCGGCTCGACGTAGGTGCCACCGGTCTCTTCCAGAGTGCGCTTGCCGCCGGCGACCAGCTTGGCGCCGTCGTCGTGGCCTGCCTGGATATAGCTCAGCACGTTGTTCATCTGGGTGGTGTCGACCAGCGCACCGACGTTGGTGTCCGGGTCCAGCGGGTTGCCCGGCTTCCAGGCCTTGATGGCCTCGACCACCAGCGGCACGAACTCGGCCTTGATCGACTTCTCCACCAGCAGGCGCGAGCCGGCGGTGCAGACTTCGCCCTGGTTGAAGGCGATGGCGCTGGCGGCGGCTTCGGCGGCGGCCTTCAGGTCCGGCGCGTCGGCGAAGACGATGTTCGGGCTCTTGCCGCCGGCTTCCAGCCAGACGCGCTTCATGTTCGACTCGCCAGCGTAGATCATCAGTTGCTTGGCGATCTTGGTCGAACCGGTGAACACCAGGGTATCGACGTCCATGTGCAGGGCCAGGGCCTTGCCCACGGTGTGGCCGAAGCCCGGCAGGACGTTGAACACGCCTTTCGGGATGCCGGCCTCGATGGCCAGCTGGGCGATGCGGATACCGGTCAGCGGCGACTTCTCGGAGGGCTTGAGGATCACCGAGTTACCGGTGGACAGCGCCGGGCCGAGTTTCCAGCAGGTCATCAGCAGCGGGAAGTTCCACGGCACGATGGCGGCAACCACGCCCACCGGCTCGCGGGTCACCAGGCCCAGCTCATTGTGGGCAGTGGCAGCGACTTCGTCGTAGATCTTGTCGATCGCTTCACCGCTCCAGCGCAGGCTGTTGGCGGCGCTGTTCACGTCGATGCTCAGCGAGTCGCTGATCGGCTTGCCCATGTCCAGGGTTTCCAGCAGGGCCAGCTCTTCGGCGTTTTCCAGCAGCAGCTCGGAGAAGCGGATCATGACCTTCTTGCGCTGGGCCGGGGCCATGCGCGACCACACCCCGGAGTCGAAGGTGGCACGGGCGACCTGCACGGCACGCTCGGCATCGGCGAGGTCGCAGCTGGCGACCTTGGCCAGGAAGCGGCCATCCACGGGGCTGATGCAATCGAAGGTGGCGCCGGATACGGCGTCGACGTATTCACCGTTGACGAAGGCGCGGCCTTCGATCTTCAGATCCTTGGCGCGAGCTTCCCAATCGGCGCGAGTGAGGGTACCCATGACAACGTGTCCTCTTATTAATGTACTTATCTAAGGTCCAGGCGCCCGGTGCGGGCGCGCTGTCAAATATTCCGCAAGGCGGAGCAAACGCATGCTGTCCGCCACCCTAAACCGGAGCCTGGCAATTTTCAATATTTTTTACACTATGCGGCCAAATGGCCTTGTCACGTTCGTTTTATTAAACATAGACTGCCTTGATTCATCGGCTGATGGTTTTCCGACAGCCGTATCGGAGTAAATATCCAACAGCGCTGCGCGTGCCCGCACGCACTCTCGCCAACAACTCTAAAGAACCGAGACCGCCATGAACGTCGAGCAGATCGTCGATTTCGCCCAGGCCACCACCGCCCCCGAACACTACCGCCCCGCCCCGGACCGCATCATCAAGGGCGACCCGGCGCAGAGCGTGCGCAACCACTACGCCAGCGACTGCGGCCAGTTCAACGTGGGCATCTGGGAAGGCGAGCCGGGCCACTGGAACGTCAGCTACACCGAGCACGAGTACTGCGAGATCCTCCAGGGCGTATCGGTGATCCGTGATGCCAACGGCGGCGCCAAGACCGTGCGCGTCGGCGACCGCTTCGTCATCCCGGCCGGCTTCAGCGGCACCTGGGAAGTGCTGGAGCCTTGCCGCAAGGTCTACGTGATCTTCGAGCAGAAGGCCTGATCGCCCGACCATGAAAAAGCCCGTCGATTGGCGTAATGCTGTTCACTTAAGAAAAACGCCGCGACTCCTTTGCCAGGATCGCGGCGTTTCTTTGCTCCGCAGGTCGCTTCAAGCGGAGATTTTGAATGGGTTGTTCCCTCTGTGGCTCTGAAAAAGGAACAAAAAACCGATACCAGAGCACCTGGTATCGGTTTATCGGAGCTCGCGATTGTCCACTAAATGCCTAAGTGAACAGCATTACGTCGATTGGCGGGCTTTTTTGTACCTGCCGCGTCACGCGGGAAACGGCAGGCAAGAAAAAACCCGCCACGAGGGGCGGGTTTCTTCACAAGGGCGAAGATCAATTACTTGATCTTGGCTTCCTTGTAGATCACGTGCTTGCGAACAACCGGATCGAATTTCTTGATCTCGATTTTCTCAGGCTTGGTGCGCTTGTTCTTGTCGGTGGTGTAGAAGTGGCCGGTACCGGCGCTGGACACCAAACGGATCAGTTCACGCATGACTGCAGCTCCTTAGAATTTTTCGCCGCGGGTGCGCAGGTCGTTCAGAACGGCCTCGATACCACGCTTGTCGATGATACGCATGCCTTTGGCGGAAACGCGCAGACGTACGAAACGCTTCTCGGATTCTACCCAGAAACGGTGGTGCTGCAGGTTCGGCAGGAAACGGCGACGGGTTTTGTTGTGTGCGTGGGAAATGTTGTTCCCGGTAACCGGACCCTTACCGGTCACTTGGCAAACTCTCGACATGGCTCAGCCCTCTGTAAACCACATGCCAAACCCGGCATGGGTTGGCTGCTTAACTCAATTGGATTCTCAGTTTCACCAGGGTCTTAACTGCCACATCGCCGCGAACGGGTCGCAAGATCAGAGCAGGGCCCCAGAAAAGAGCGCAGCTTTATATCAGAAAGACACTCCGCGCTGCAAGGGCGGGCGCCACTCCGGGAACGCAACGCCAGCCCCCGTGGGGCGTGGCACTCGTGCCGTTCGTCGCCTGTCATCGTTGTCGCTGCGGGCATGTTGGTCTAGGGTAGCGCCTTCGAGGTTGCCAACAGCCTTGCATGACTCGCCCAACCCCGCGGATGGGCATCTTGCCACCCTGTACGGAGTCCGTCATGCGTCTCGCCCTGCTCGCCCTCCTGATCTCCCCGGCTCTCGCCAGCGCCGCCTCGCTGAGCGTCTGCACCGAAGCCAGCCCCGAAGGCTTCGACGTGGTCCAGTACAACTCGCTGACCACCACCAACGCCTCGGCCGACGTGCTGATGAACCGCCTGGTGGACTTCGACGCCACACGCGGCGAGCTGGCCCCCAGCCTGGCCGAGCGCTGGACGGTATCCGCCGATGGCCTGACCTACGATTTCCAGCTGCGCGATGCGGTGAAGTTCCACCGCACCGACTATTTCAACCCCAATCGCGCGCTCGACGCCGACGACGTGGTGTTCAGCTTCCAGCGCATGCTCGACCCCGCGCAGCCCTGGCACAAGGTGGCGCAGAGCGGCTTCCCCCACGCCCAGTCGATGCAACTACCGAGCCTGGTGAAGTCGGTGGAGAAGATCGGCGCCCACCAGGTGCGCTTCACCCTGAACCACCCGGACGCCACGTTCCTGCCGATGCTGAGCATGGGTTTCGCTTCTATTTATTCCGCCGAATACGCCGACCAGTTGATGAAGGCCGGCACCCCGGAAAAGCTCAACGCCCAGCCGATCGGCACCGGCCCCTTCGTCTTCAAGCGCTTCCAGAAGGACGCCGTGGTGCGCTACACCGCCAACCCCGACTACTTCGGCGGCAAACCGGCGGTGGACAACCTGGTGTTCGCCATCACCCCGGACGCCAGCGTGCGCATCCAGAAGCTCAAGCGCGGCGAGTGCCAGATCGCCCTGTCGCCCAAGCCGGTGGACGTGGAGACCGCCGTCAAGGCCGCCGACCTCAAGGTCGAGCAGACTCCCGCCTTCATGACCGCGTTCGTCGGCATCAACAGCCAGCACGCGCCGCTGGACAATCCCAAGGTGCGCCAGGCGATCAACCTCGCCTTCGACAAGCGCAGCTACCTGCAGGCAGTTTTCGCCGGCAGCGCCACCCCCGCCGACGGCGTCTATCCGCCGAACACCTGGAGCTACGCCAAGGACATCCCCGGCTATCCGCACGACCTGGCCAAGGCCCGCACCCTGCTGGCCGAGGCCGGGCTGAAGGACGGCTTCAAGACCACGATCTGGACCCGCCCCTCCGGCAGCCTGCTCAACCCCAACCCCAGCACCGGCGCGCAACTGCTGCAGTCGGACCTGGCGCAGGTCGGCATCCAGGCCGAGATCCGCGTGATCGAATGGGGCGAGCTGATCCGCCGCGCCAAGGCCGGCGAGCACGCCCTGCTGTTCATGGGCTGGGCCGGCGACAACGGCGACCCAGACAACTTCCTCACCCCGCAATTCTCCTGCGCCAGCGTGAAGTCCGGGCTGAACTTCGCGCGCTACTGCGACGACAAGCTCGACGGCCTGATCAGCCAGGGCAAGGCGGTGGCCGACCAGGCCAAGCGCAGCGAGCTGTACCACCAGGCGCAGCAGATCATCCATGACCAGGCGCTGTGGCTGCCGCTGGCGCACCCAACGGCTTCGGCGATCATCCGCAAGGACGTGAAGGGCTACGCGGTGAGCCCGTTCGGCCGCCAGGATTTCTCCAGGGTCACCTTCTGAGGCACGGCCTGGGCACGGCGGCTACAGCCAGCCGTGCTCGGCCATCGACAGCGGCTCGCCCTCGCCAACGATGAAGTGATCGAGCACGCGTACATCGATCAGCGCCAGCGCATCGACGATGCGCCGGGTCAACAGGCGATCGGACTGGCTCGGCTCGCAGACGCCGGACGGATGGTTGTGCGTGAGGATCAGCGCAGCCGCATTGTGCGCCAGCGCGCGCTTGACGATCTGCCGGGGATAGACGCTGGCATTGTCGATGGAGCCGTGGAACAGCACCTCGAAACTCAGCACCCGGTGCCGATTGTCCATGAACAGGCAGGCGAACACCTCATGGGGCTCGTGGCGCAGCCGCGCCTTGAGGAAATCCCGCACGGCCTGCGGACTTTCCAGCACCGAGTCGCGGCGCAACTGCTCGGCGAGGTGGCGCCGGGCGATCTCCAGCACGGCCTGCAACTGCACGTACTTGGCGACACCCAGGCCCAGATGGCTGCAGAAGGAGTCCAGATCGGCCTCCAGCAGCGCGCGAAGGCTGCCGAACTCGCCCAGCAGCCGCCGCGCCAGATCGACGGCGCTGCATCCGGCGACGCCGGTGCGCAGAAAGATGGCCAGCAATTCGGCGTCGCTCAGGCTCGCCGCACCCCGCTCGAGAAGCTTCTCCCGCGGGCGCTCCGCCGCGGGCCAGTCACGAATGCTCACAAGACCTCCCAGTCATGCCAGCCCGCTGTTCCCATGCGGGCGCTGTGTTATCTTAGCCGCCTCGCTTCGCGCAGCCGGAGGCCTGGGGAGGCGTCGCCGGCTTCAGCGCGCGTCATCCATTTCCGTAAATTAAGGCTGGCCTATGCAGCGGCTCTATCGTAAACGCATCGTCCTGGGCGTCGGCGGCGGCATCGCGGCCTACAAGAGCGCAGAACTGGTTCGCCGCCTGCGCGACCAGGGCGCCGAGGTGCGTGTCGTGATGACCCACGGCGGCCGCGAGTTCATCACCCCCCTCACCCTCCAGGCGCTGTCCGGGCACCCGGTGCATCTGGACCTGCTCGACCCCGCCGCCGAAGCGGCTATGGGCCATATCGAGCTGGCCCGCTGGGCCGACCTGGTACTGATCGCGCCGGCCACCGCCGACCTGATGGCACGCCTGGCCCAGGGCATCGCCAACGACCTGCTGACCACCCTGGTACTCGCCACCGATGCGCAGATCGCCCTCGCCCCGGCCATGAACCAGGCCATGTGGCGCGATCCGGCCACCCAGGTCAACGTCGAACTGCTGCGTTCGCGCGGCATGCACCTGTTCGGCCCCGCTGCCGGCAGCCAGGCCTGCGGCGACGTCGGCCCCGGCCGCATGCTGGAAGCCGAGGAGCTGGCGCAACGCGCCGCCGACTGTTTCGAAGTCAAGGACCTGACCGGCCAACACGTGCTGATCACCGCCGGGCCCACCCAGGAAAACATCGATCCGGTGCGCTACATCACCAACCACAGCTCCGGCAAGATGGGCTTCGCCCTGGCCGAAGCCGCGGCCGAAGCCGGCGCCCGCGTCACCCTGGTGACCGGCCCGGTGTACCTGCCGACCCCGGACCGAGTCAACCGCGTCGACGTGGTCAGCGCCCGCGACATGCTCGCCGCCTGCGAAGCCGCGATGCCAGCGGACATCCTGATCGCCGCCGCCGCCGTGGCCGACTACCGCCCGGAAGTGGTCGCCTCGCAGAAGCTCAAGAAAGACCCCACCAAGGGCGACGGACTGTTATTGCAGCTGGTGCGCAACCCCGACATCCTCGCCACCCTCGCGCAGCGCTGCGATCGCCCCTTCAGCGTGGGCTTCGCCGCCGAGACCGAGAACCTGCTCGAGTACGCCTCGCGCAAGCTCAAGGACAAGAATCTCGACCTGATCGTCGCCAATGACGTTGCAAATCCGTCGATCGGCTTCAACAGCGAAGAGAACGCCATCACGGTCATCGACCGCGAGCTGCACGAAACTGCGTTCGCCCAGACCAGCAAGGGCAAGATCGCCCGCCAGTTGATCGCCTTCATCGCTGACCGCATCAAACGACACTGAGAACTCAATGCACTCTCTGCAAGCCAAGATCCTCGACCCCCGCCTGGGCAACGAATTCCCGCTGCCGCAGTACGCCACCCCGGGTTCCGCCGGCCTCGACCTGCGCGCCATGCTCAAGGAGGACTGCGTCCTCGAACCGGGCCAGACCGTGCTGATCCCCACCGGTCTGTCGATCTACATCGCCGACGAGGGCCTCGCCGCGCTGATCCTGCCGCGCTCGGGCCTGGGCCATAAGCACGGCATCGTGCTGGGCAACCTGGTGGGGCTGATCGACTCGGACTACCAGGGCGAGCTGATGGTGTCCTGCTGGAACCGTGGCCAGAGCGCCTTCACCATCGCCGTGGGCGAACGCATCGCCCAACTGGTGCTGGTGCCGGTGGTACAGGCGCATTTCGAGCTGGTCGAGCACTTCGACGAGACCCAGCGTGGCGCCGGCGGCTTCGGACATTCAGGCAGCCACTGATCGCTCACTTCAGGATGAATCGCCGAGGAGACGTTGCATGAAACTTTTCCAACGCACCGCCAAGGACGCAGGTGACCTGTCGGAGCTCATACCGGCAGGCAAGGCAGCCAAACGCGTGCCCGCTGCCGCGAAATCCGATCTGAAACCCCTGGCGCCCGCGTTCGCCGTCAGCGTGGCGGGCGTCGTCGCGGCCGGCGCCCTGCTCTGGCTCAGCCTGTTCGGCAGCGCCGAGCAGGTCCATCGCCAGCAACTGGCGAGCGCCTGGTCGGAAGGCCAGGCCGGCGCCCTGCGCCAGTCGCTGAACCAGCTGTCCGCGGACAACCGCACCCTCGCCGGCAACCCGGAGCTGCTGCCGACCCTGCAGAGCCATGACCCCGCTCGCATCGCCGCGCTGGAGAAGACTCTCGCGCAATGGCATCTGGATGGCCTGGTGGATGTCTACCTGAACGCCAACGGCCAGGCCGTGCAGGATACGCAGCGCCCCGGCCCGCTGAACTATGCGGCGCTGGACATGCTGCACCGCGTCGAAAGTGGCCAGGTCGTCGCCCCGGAGGCCTACAAGGTCGGTCAGCGCTGGCTGGTCTACAGCGCCACCGCGCTGCGCGCCGCGGACAACTCGATCCAGGGCAGCCTGTTGCTGGTGGTCGATCTGAAGCGCCTGCTCAATAGCCTGCCGCCGATGCCCGCAGATGTCGGCCAGTTGCGCCTGGCGCAACAGTTCGGCAGTTCGCCGGCACAGGTGCTGCTGCAATCCGGCGAGGCTGCCGACGCACCCGCCCAACCGCTCAGCAGCGGCAACCCGAACTGGAAACTCAGTTTCACCGCCGGCCCGGCGCTGCTCGCACCGCTGTACTCCCCCGTTCTGCTGGGCCTCGCCGGCCTGCTCGCGCTGGTCGGCTCGCTACTCGGCGTCTACCTGGCGCAGAGCGCTCTGCAGCGCCGCGTGAACAAGGACGCCCAGAGCCTCGGCCAGTTCGCTCAGGAACTCGCCGGCCAACGTACTGCCAAAGTTCCTGAGCTGAGCCTGCCAAGCCTGCAGGCAGTGGCTCAGGCGCTGGCCCGCCAGCCACGCCGCAAGGCCGAAACCTCCGGTGCCAGCAGCCCCGACGCCCCTGTCCGGCCGTCCCCCGTGGCCGCCGCGGCGCGCGCCCCGGCTGCCACCGAGACGCCATTGGTCGATCCGTTGTTCCAGAGTACCGACATTCTGGATATCGACATACTTGATGAAGACCAGGACCTCCTGGGATTGGAGCAAACCACCGCTATGAGCACGCCTAAAGCCCCGCAACTGCCCGCCAGCATCTTCCGCGCCTACGACATCCGTGGCGTGGTCGGCGACACCCTGACCGCCGAAACCGCCTACTGGGTCGGCCGTGCGATCGGTTCCGAAAGCCTGGCGCGCGGCGAGCCGTGCGTTTCCGTGGGCCGCGATGGCCGCCTGTCCGGCCCCGAGCTGGTCCAGCAACTGATCCAGGGCCTGCTCGACTGCGGCTGCCAGGTCAGCGACATCGGCATGGTGCCGACCCCGGTGCTGTACTACGCGGCCAACGTCCTGGAAGGCAAGTCGGGCGTGATGCTCACCGGCAGCCACAACCCGCCGGACTACAACGGCTTCAAGATCGTCGTCGCCGGCGAGACCCTGGCCAACGAACAGATCCAGGCCCTGCGCCAGCGCATCGAGAGCAACGACCTGGCCAGCGGCGTGGGCAGCGTGCAGCAGGTCGACATCCTGCCGCGCTACTTCCAGCAGATCCGCGACGACATCGCCCTGGCCAAGCCGCTGAAAGTGGTGGTGGACTGCGGCAACGGCGTGGCCGGCGTCATCGCCCCGCAACTGATCGAAGCCCTGGGCTGCACCGTGATCCCGCTGTACTGCGACGTCGACGGCACCTTCCCCAACCACCACCCGGATCCGGGCAAGCCGGAGAACCTGGAAGACCTGATCGCCAAGGTGAAAGAGACCGGCGCCGACCTGGGCCTGGCCTTCGACGGCGACGGCGACCGCGTGGGCGTGGTGACCAACGAAGGCACCATCATCTACCCCGACCGCCTGCTGATGCTGTTCGCCAAGGATGTGGTCTCCCGCAATCCGGGCGCCGACATCATCTTCGACGTGAAATGCACCCGCCGCCTGATCTCGCTGATCAGCGGCTACGGCGGCCGTCCGGTGATGTGGAAGACCGGTCACTCGCTGATCAAGAAGAAGATGAAGGAAACCGGCGCCCTGCTCGCCGGCGAGATGAGCGGCCACATCTTCTTCAAGGAGCGCTGGTACGGCTTCGACGACGGCATCTACAGCGCCGCGCGCCTGCTGGAAATCATCAGCCTGGACAAGCGCGACGCCGAGCGCGTGTTCGCTGCCTTCCCGCTGGACATCTCCACCCCGGAAATCAACATCACCGTCACCGACGAGGGCAAGTTCGCCCTGATCGAGGCGCTGCAGGCCCGTGGCCAGTGGGGTGAAGCCAACCTCACCACCCTCGACGGCGTGCGCGTGGATTACCCCAAAGGCTGGGGCCTGGTACGCGCCTCCAACACCACCCCGGTGCTGGTGCTGCGTTTCGAGGCGGACACCCAGGACGAACTGGAACGCATCAAGGACGTGTTCCGCACCCAGCTGAAAGCGGTCGACCCCGCCATCAGCCTGCCCTTTTGACCTATTTGCCGGAGCCCACCATGACCCAGAGCCGCGATGACGCCGCCCAGGTTGCCCGCGTCCTTGCTGAAGCCCTGCCCTACATCCGCCGCTTCGTCGGCAAGACGCTGGTGATCAAGTACGGCGGCAACGCCATGGAAACGGACGAGCTGAAGAACAGCTTCGCCCGCGACGTGGTGCTGATGAAAGCCGTCGGCATCAACCCGGTGGTGGTTCATGGTGGCGGGCCGCAGATCGGCGACCTGCTCAGCCGCCTGTCGATCGAGAGCCACTTCATCGACGGCATGCGCGTCACCGACGCGCAGACCATGGACGTGGTGGAGATGGTCCTCGGCGGCCAGGTGAACAAGGACATCGTCAACCTGATCAACCGTCATGGCGGCAGCGCCATCGGCCTGACCGGCAAGGACGCCGAGCTGATCCGCGCGAAGAAGCTCACCGTCACCCGCCAGACGCCGGAGATGACCAAGCCGGAAATCATCGACATCGGCCACGTGGGCGAAGTCACCGGGGTCAACGTCGAGCTGCTGAACATGCTGGTGCAGGGCGACTTCATCCCGGTGATCGCGCCGATCGGCGTGGGCGCCAACGGCGAGTCCTACAACATCAACGCCGACCTTGTGGCCGGCAAGGTGGCCGAGGCGCTGAAGGCCGAGAAGCTGATGCTGCTCACCAACATCGCCGGCCTGATGGACAAGCAGGGCGAGGTACTCACCGGCCTGACCACCGAGCAGGTCAACGAGCTGATCGCCGACGGCACCATCTACGGCGGCATGCTGCCGAAGATCCGCTGCGCCCTCGAAGCGGTCCAGGGCGGCGTGACCAGCGCGCACATCATCGATGGCCGCGTGCCCAACGCCGTGCTGCTGGAAATCTTCACCGACAGCGGCGTCGGCACCCTGATCACCAACCGCAAGTCGCGCTGATCGAAAACGACACCCGCCTGGAGCGATCCACGCGGGTGTTTTTCTGCCTGCTCGAGGCGTGATCAGCAGTCTTGGATGTCCAGCCCCGAACAGGTCATGAGGAGGTATCGCATGGCCGCATCCCCCGTCTCCCGCAACGACTTCAGCTTCTTCCACGGCCTGCGCGTGCGCTGGTCGGAGGTCGACCCGCAAGGGATCGTCTTCAACGGCAACTACCTGACCTACGCCGACGTCGCCACCACCGAATACTACCGCCACCTCGGCGTGACGTACCCGGCCGACCTGCTGCGTGGCGGCGGCGATCTGTTTGCCGTGAAAACCACCCTGGAATACCTGGCACCGGCCCACTTCGATGAGTGGCTGGAGCTGGGAGTGCGGGTGAGCCGCCTGGGCCGCAGCAGCCTGACGTTCCAGGTGGCGATCTGGTGCGACGAACAGTTGCTGACGCTGGGGGAGCTGATCTACGCCTATGCCGGCGAAGACCGCACGAGCCAGCCCTTGCCGGACTGGCTGCGCGGGAAGATCAACGAATTTGAAAGGTGTTCGCCACAGCAGTGAGCCGCAGGCTCAATGGCTATCACCGAGCAGTTGCGCCAGGCGCGCGCGGTCGACGGCGAAGCCCTTGACCGCCTGCTCGCGCAGTTGCCCGTAGCGGTCGAGGTCCTGTATCAGGCGCTTCTCTTCGTCGCGCAGGTTGGACAGCTGGGCCTCCAGCTCTGCGGGCACCTGGCGGCCGGCGCGCTCCTGGTCAGCGGCACGGGACTGCAGGTTGGCCTGCTGAGTCTTGAGCGCCTGCAGGTTGCCCTTGGCCACGCTGCTCAAGGCATCCAGCTCCGTCAGCTTGCGATCGCGCGCGCGATCCACGTCCTTCACGCCGGTGTACAGGCGCAGCAGTTGCGCATCGGAACTGGCGCGCGCGGCATCCGCCTTGCGCTGCTCGATCTCGGCGGCCGTCGGTGCCGGCGGCACCACGCGGATCACCCGTCCCTGCTCGTTGAGCACCTCGTAGCCCTTGCCGATGTATTCGGACGGCACGCCCTGGCGATCGATGACGATCCCACCCGCGTCGTCGATGTAGCGGTACATCTCCACCGAAGAGCCCTTGGACTCTCCGGCGGCCAGTGCCTGGCCCGCGAGCATGGCCCCCAGAAGCCCCATCAATATCCTGTAGCGGAAAGCACCCTGCTCGGCCATGCCCGACACCTTGTTGCAGTTAGATACCGTACTGTGCGCGATACGCCTCGACAGCGGCCAGATGCTGTTTCAGCTGCGCATCACCGGCGAGATATTCCAGCACTTGCTCCAGCGACACAATGCTGACCACCGGGATCGAAAAGTCGCGCTCGACCTCCTGGATCGCCGACAGTTCGCCCTTGCCGCGCTCCTGGCGGTTCAGGGCGATCAGTACGCCGGCTGCCTGAGCGCCCTGGGCGTCGATGATCTGCATGACCTCGCGGATGGCGGTGCCGGCGGTGATCACGTCGTCGATGATCAGCGCGCGGCCGGTCAGCGGGGCGCCAACCAGCGTGCCGCCTTCACCGTGGTCCTTGGCTTCCTTGCGGTTGAAGCACCAGGGCAGGTCGCGGCCGTGCTGCTCGGCCAGCGCAATGGCGGTGGCGGCGGCCAGCGGGATGCCTTTATAGGCCGGGCCGAACAGCACATCGAAGGAGATGCCGCTGTCGACCACCGCGCTGGCGTAGAAACGCCCCAGCTGGGCCAGCGCCACGCCGGTATTGAACAGGCCGGCATTGAAGAAGTACGGGCTGGTACGCCCGGACTTGAGGGTGAACTCGCCGAAACGAAGAACGCCGCGCTCGATGGCGAAGCGGATGAAATCGCGTTGATATGCGTGCATGGGAGAGAACCGGCCGGTATGAATTTAGCTAAACCGTTTGAGCTCGGGTATCATACACACACGTGATTTTGGGGGCCATTTATGCGGATCATCAGTGTGAACGTGAATGGTATTCAGGCTGCAGCCGAGCGTGGATTGCTCAGTTGGCTGCAAGCCCAGAATGCCGACGTGATCTGCTTGCAGGATACCCGCGCCTCCGCTTTCGATCTGGATGACCCGTCCTATCAACTGGACGGCTACTTCCTGTACGCCTGCGATGCCGAAGTGCCCAGTCAGGGCGGCGTCGCAATCTATAGTCGTCTGCAACCCAAGGCTGTCATAAGCGGCCTGGGTTTCGAGATGGCCGATCGTTACGGGCGCTACCTGCAAGCCGATTTCGACAAGGTGAGTATCGCCACTCTCCTGCTGCCTACCGGGCAGGAAGGGGACGAGAACCTGAACCACAAGTTCAAGTTCATGGACGATTTCGCCCAGTACATGAACAAGCAGCGCCGCAAGCGCCGCGAATACATCTATTGCGGCTCGCTGTACGTCGCGCACCAGAAGCTGGACGTGAAGAACTGGCGCGAATGCCAGCAATCTCCGGGCTTCATGGCGCCGGAGCGCGGCTGGATGGATGAGATCTTCGGCACCATGGGCTACGTCGACGCCCTGCGCGAGGTCAACCGCGAAGGCGACCAGTACAGCTGGTGGCCGGAAAGCGAACAGGCCGAGCTGCTCAACCTGGGCTGGCGTTTCGACTACCAGATCCTCACGCCGGGTCTGCGCCGCTTCGTGCGCAGCGCCAAGCTGCCGCGCCAGCCGCGCTTCTCCCAGCATGCGCCGCTGATCGTGGACTACGACTGGACCCTGAGTATCTGAGTCCTGTCGTCCCGCCGTCAGGCGGACATGAAAAAGCCGGCTTCGAGCCGGCTTTTTCATATCCGCAGACCGTCACTTGAGCGGGCGCCAGGTGAAGGGGTAGCGATACTCCACCCCTTCATTGGCCTTGATCCCGGCGATGATGGTCAGGACCAGCGCACCGATACTCACCAGTCCCAGCAGGAAGAAGCCGACCACCACCAGCATCAGCAGACAACTGATCAAGATCGCCAGGGTCACGGTGATCTGGAAGTTCATCGCCTCCTTGCCCTGCCGGTCCACGAACGGGTCCGACTCACGCTTGATCTGCCAGACGATCAGCGGCCCGATCAGGTTGCCAAAGGGAAAGACGAAACACAGGAATGCGGCGAAGTGGCAGAACATCGCCCATTGCCGGGCCTCCCGGCTCGGTTCGCTGTGTTCCACGGGCAATTCCTCGCTCATCCTTTCACTCCTTGCACTTGAAGATCGGCCGGGCGCGCCGCTCGTCGGTTCAGTCGGCCAGCGCGGCGCGCTGCAGTTCGAACAGCTCGCGCAGGCCCTGCTGCGCCAGTTCCAGCATGGCATTGAGCTCCGCCGGCTGGAAGGGGGCGCCCTCGGCGGTGCCCTGGACTTCGATGAAGCCGCCGGCATCGGTCATGACCACGTTCAGGTCGGTCTCGGCGGCGGAGTCTTCCAGGTAGTCCAGGTCCAGCACCGGCTCGCCCTGGTACATGCCCACGGAAACCGCGGCGACCATCTGCTTGAGCGGGTTGCCCTTGAGCGCGCCGCGCTTCTTCAGCACGGCCAGCGCATCGATCAGCGCCACGGTGGCGCCGGTGATCGAGGCGGTGCGGGTGCCGCCGTCGGCCTGGATCACGTCGCAGTCGATGTACAGGGTGTTCTCGCCCAGCTTGGAGAGGTCCAGTGCGGCGCGCAGGGAGCGGCCGATCAGTCGCTGGATTTCCAGGGTGCGGCCACCCTGCTTGCCGCGCGCGGCTTCGCGCTGGTTACGCTCGCCGGTGGAGCGCGGCAGCATGCCGTATTCGGCGGTCAGCCAGCCCTGGCCCTGGCCCTTGAGGAAGCGCGGCACACCGGATTCGGCGCTGACGGTGCAGATCACCTTGGTGTCGCCGAACTCGACCAGCACGGAGCCCTCGGCGTGCTTGGTGTAATGGCGGGTGATACGGATCGGGCGCAGTTGGTCGGCGGCGCGGCCACTGGGACGGTTCATGGAGGCATCCTGTACAGAGTTGCTGGCGGGGGAATGACCGCCATTATAGAGGCCAGCGGACGGACGCAACCACCGCCGGCGTGCGGCTGCGCGCCACGCTGGGGTACAATTACCGGTTTCCGACGACCTGTCGGCCTTTTTCTTCAGACTGAAAACCTTCAGTCACGAACAGTCAGCGAGGTAGCTCCACATGGTGCACAGCATGACCGCCTTCGCCCGCGTCGAGCAGGCCGGGCCGCATGGAACGCTCAGCTGGGAGCTGCGCTCGGTCAACCACCGCTACCTCGAACCCAACCTGCGCCTGCCCGAAGCCTTCCGCGATCTCGAAGGCGCGGTGCGCGAAGCCCTGCGCCAGGGCCTGTCGCGCGGCAAGGTGGAGTGTACCCTGCGCTTCAACGAGGAAAACGCCGGCAAGGCGCTGCAGGTCGACCGCGAGCGCGCCGCGCAGCTGGTCGCCGCCGCCGAGACCGTGGCCGGCCTGATCCGGCAGCCCGCTTCGCTCGACCCGCTGGCCGTACTGGCCTGGCCGGGCGTGCTGGTGGCCGACGCCGCCGATCCGCAGGCGCTCAATGCCAGCGCCCTCGCCGCCTTCACCCAGGCGCTGGACGAGCTCAAGGCCGGCCGCGCCCGCGAAGGCGCCGAACTGGCGAGGATCATCGACGAACGCCTGGCTTCGATGCTGGAAGAGGTCGCCAACCTGCGCCAGCTGGTGCCGGAAATGCTCGCCAACCAGCGCCAGAAGATCGTCGACCGCTTCACCGAGATGAAAGCCGAACTCGACCCGCAGCGCCTGGAGCAGGAAATGGTCCTACTGGCGCAGAAGAGCGACGTCGCCGAAGAACTCGACCGCCTGACCACCCACGTCACCGAAGTGCGCCGCGTGCTCAAGGCTGGCGGTGCCGCCGGTCGCCGCCTGGACTTCCTCATGCAGGAACTCAACCGCGAGGCCAACACGCTAGGTTCGAAGGCGTTCGACCCGCGTTCCACCCAGGCCGCGGTCAACCTCAAGGTCCTGATCGAACAGATGCGCGAGCAGGTCCAGAATATCGAGTAAACCGGGCAACGCCCGGCTCGGAACCGTCAACCGCAACTCCAGGAAAGCGCCATGTCCGGCACTCTGTACATCGTTTCTGCCCCGTCCGGTGCCGGCAAGACCAGCCTGGTCAAGGCGCTGCTCGACGCCATGCCCGCCGTGCGCGTCTCCGTCTCCCACACCACCCGTGGCATGCGTCCGGGCGAGGTGGATGGCGTGAACTATCACTTCGTCGCTCGCGACACCTTCACCGCCATGCTCGAGCGCAATGAGTTCCTCGAACATGCGGAAGTCTTCGGCAACCTCTACGGCACCTCGCAGCGCTGGGTGGAGAAGACGCTCAAGGAAGGTTTCGACCTGATCCTCGAGATCGACTGGCAGGGCGCCCAGCAGGTGCGCCGGCTGATGCCCCAGGCGCAGTCGATCTTCATCCTGCCGCCGAGCCAGGAGGCCCTGCGCCAGCGCCTGACCAACCGTGGCCAGGACGCCGACGAGGTGATCGAGCAGCGCATGCAGGAAGCCGTCAGCGAAATGAGCCACTATGTCGAGTACGATCACCTGGTGATCAACGACGATTTCGCCCATGCGCTGGAAGACCTCAAGGCGATCTTCCGCGCCCGCCAGCTGCGCCAGGACGCCCAGCAGCAGCGGCACACCGAACTGTTGCAACAATTGCTGGCCTGAACAGGAAACGCGAAGGCCCTTCCATAAAGATTGGCGATTTTTTAAACTATTCAGTCCGCCCGGCATTCTCCGGGCATCCATTTTCGTAACGAGGAACACCATGGCCCGCGTCACCGTTGAAGACTGCCTGGACAACGTCGATAACCGTTTCGAGCTGGTCATGCTCGCCACCAAGCGCGCTCGCCAGCTGGCCACCGGCGGCAAGGAGCCGAAGGTAGCCTGGGAAAACGACAAGCCCACCGTCGTCGCTCTGCGCGAGATCGCCTCGGGCCTGGTGGACGCTGACATCGTTCAGCAGGAGGACGTGGTTGAAGAAGAGCCGCTGTTCGCTGCATTCGAAGACGAGGCCAACAACGAGGCCCTGTAAGTCGATGTCGGGCCGACGAAAAGGCGCGCCGCGACGGCCTGTTCGGCAGGGGGTGAACCCATGCCGGGCATAGATGCATTCGCCGACCGACTGTCGAGTTACCTGGGTCCGGATCAGGTCAACCTGGTCCGCCGCGCCTACTACTACGCCGAGCAGGCCCATGACGGGCAGCGCCGCCGCAGCGGCGAGGCCTACGTCACGCACCCGCTCGCCGTCGCCAATATCCTCGCCGACATGCACATGGACCATCAGAGCCTGATGGCGGCCATGCTGCACGACGTGATCGAGGATACCGGCATCGCCAAGGAAGCGCTCACCGCGCAGTTCGGCGAGACCGTCTCGGAACTCGTGGACGGGGTCAGCAAGCTGACCCAGATGAACTTCGAATCCAAGGCCGAGGCGCAAGCCGAGAACTTCCAGAAGATGGCCATGGCGATGGCACGCGATATCCGCGTGATCCTGGTCAAGCTGGCCGACCGCCTGCACAACATGCGCACCCTGGAAGTGCTGTCCGGCGAGAAACGCCGGCGCATCGCCAAGGAAACCCTGGAAATCTACGCCCCCATCGCCAACCGCCTGGGTATGCACAGCGTGCGCGTGGAGTTCGAGGACCTCGGCTTCAAGGCCATGCACCCGATGCGCTCCGAGCGCATCCGCCAGGCGGTGAAGAAGGCCCGCGGCAACCGCCGCGAGATCGTCGGCAAGATCCAGGAATCGCTGGTCAACTGCCTCGCCCGCGAGGGCATGGAAGGCCAGGTCCTGGGCCGCGAGAAGCACCTGTTCAGCATCTACAAGAAGATGCGCGGCAAGCGCAAGGCGTTCAACGAGATCATGGACGTCTACGCCTTCCGCATCATCGTCGACAAGGTCGACACCTGCTACCGTGTGCTCGGCGCCGTGCACAACCTGTACAAGCCGTTCCCCGGTCGCTTCAAGGATTACATCGCGATTCCCAAGGCCAACGGCTACCAGTCGTTGCACACCACGCTGTTCGGCATGCACGGCGTGCCCATCGAGATCCAGATCCGCACCCGCGAGATGGAAGAGATGGCCAACCACGGGATCGCCGCGCACTGGCTGTACAAGTCCAGCGAGGACGAGTCGCCCAAGGGCACCCACGCCCGCGCCCGCCAGTGGGTGAAGGGCATCCTCGAGCTGCAGCAGCGCGCCGGCAACTCGCTGGAATTCATCGAGAACGTGAAGATCGACCTGTTCCCGGACGAGGTCTACGTGTTCACGCCCAAGGGTCGCATCATGGAGCTGCCCAAGGGCTCCACGGCGGTGGACTTCGCCTACGCGGTGCACACCGACGTCGGCAACAGCTGCATCGCCTGCCGCATCAACCGCCGCCTGGCGCCGCTGTCCGAACCGCTGCAGAGCGGCGCGACGGTGGAAATCGTCACAGCGCCGGGCACCCGGCCGAACCCGGCCTGGCTCAACTTCGTGGTCACCGGCAAGGCACGCACGCACATTCGCCATGCGCTCAAGCTGCAGCGCCGCTCCGAATCGATCAACCTCGGCGAGCGCCTGCTGAACAAGACCCTGGCCGGCTTCGACAGCCACCTGGAGAAGATCCCGCAGGAACGCATCCAGGGCGTGCTCAACGAGTACCGCATGGAAGTCTTCGAGGACCTGCTGGAAGAGATCGGCCTGGGCAATCGCATGGCCTACGTGGTCGCCCGCCGCCTGCTCTCCAGCGAAGGCGAGGAAGCGCCGAGCGCCGAAGGGCCGCTGGCGATCCGCGGCACCGAAGGCCTGGTCCTGAGCTACGCCAAGTGCTGTACGCCAATCCCGGGCGATCCGATCGTCGGCCACCTGTCCGCCGGCAAGGGCATGGTCGTGCACCTGGAGAACTGCCGGAACATCAGCGAAATCCGCCACAACCCCGAGAAATGCATCCAGCTCAGCTGGGCCAAGGATGTCACCGGGGAGTTCAACGTCGAACTGCGCGTCGAGCTGGAGCACCAGCGCGGCCTGATCGCCCTGCTGGCCACCAGCGTCAACGCCGCCGACGGCAACATCGAGAAGATCAGCATGGACGAGCGCGACGGCCGCATCAGCGTGGTCCAGCTCGTCGTCAGCGTGCATGACCGTGTGCACCTGGCCCGCGTCATCAAGAAGCTGCGTGCGCTCAAGGGCGTGATCCGCATCACCCGCATGCGCAGCTGATCCCACCCCAAGGAGTCGACATGACCAAGACCGTTATCCACACCGACAAGGCCCCGGCCGCCATCGGCACCTACTCCCAGGCGATCAAGGCTGGCAACACCGTGTATGTCTCCGGTCAGATCCCGCTGGACCCGCAGACCATGGAACTGGTCGAGGGCTTCGAAGAGCAGACCGTCCAGGTCTTCGAGAACCTGAAAGCCGTGATCGAAGCGTCCGGCGGCTACCTGCACGACGTGGCCAAGCTGAACATCTTCCTCACCGACCTGTCGCACTTCGCCAAGGTCAACGAGATCATGGGCAAGTACTTCACCCAGCCCTACCCGGCCCGCGCCGCCATCGGCGTCGCCGCCCTGCCCAAGGGTGCCCAGGTCGAGATGGACGCCATCGTCGTCCTGGAATAAGCCGCACCTCCCGAACGGGGCCTTCAGGGCCCCGTTCTTTTGTCTGCAAGGAGCAAACATGCGTCGCGCCCTGATCCTGAGCGCCCTGATCGGCCTGCTCACCGGCTGCGCCGGCACCCCGTCCGACCCTTCCGGCATCTGGGTCAACCAGGCCGCCATCGATGCCGCCGGCAAGGGCGGCAAGCTGCGCGAGGCGCTGCTGGCCTACGGCCCGAACCTGGAATGGAAGCTGGACACCAAGATCCAGCAAGCCACCTTCAGCAACGGCTTCGAGCTGGGCGAAGGCCAGTTGACCAGCGAAGACCCCACGCATTACCGCGTCGACTTCTACGGCAGCAACCAGGAAACCCTGGAGCTGGACGGCAAGGAACTGGTGCAGGTGGGCAGCGACAACTGGCCCGAGCAGCGCTTCATCCGCCCGAAGCAGCAACCCACCGCCCAGAGCCCCGCCGGCAGCACCTTCCAGAATGCCCTGTACGCGGCCTACCTCAACGGTACCTGGGTGATCGAGGAAGGCCAGGGCAAGGGCAGCAAGGTCAAGTTCCTGCCCAACGGCAGCCTCGAAGGCATGCCCGGTGCCGACCGCTACGCGCTGTGCCTGGCCGGCGACTGCGCGGCCATGAGCGGCGACAACGACAGCATCTGGCTGCAACAGGGCCAGCAGGGCCGCGAGTACCTGTTCGAACGCGACGGCGACAAGCTGGAACTGTTCGAGGCGGTGAACCGCGCCCAGGCCGACGAGATGCCGGAGTACGCGCCGGGCAACAAGGTCTGGACCCTGGAGCGCGACTGATCCGCGCGAGCGGGCTGGCGTGCTCGAATGGCAACAGTCAGCGCAGCCCGCTCCACAGCAGCCAGCCACCCAGCGCCAGCAACAGGCCGCCGCAGAGGCGGTCCAGCGCGGTGACCCGGCGCTTGAGCCAGCCGCGCCAGCGCGGACGATCCAGCAGGCGCACCAGCGCCATATCCCACACCAGCACCACCACGCCCATCCACAGCACACAGACGCCCAGCGCCCAGCCCGGCAGGTGGAACTGGCCGAGCACGCCGAACAGCCCGGTATAGAAGATCGGCAGCTTGGGGTTCAGGCTGCTGGCGAGCAGGCCTTCGCGCATGCCCCGCAGAAATCCCCCACTCCGCTGCTCACCCAGCTCCGTGGGAATCTCCAGCTCCCGCCGCGCCAGCAGCGCCTGGCCACCGAGCCAGACGAAGTAGGCGCCGCCCAGCAACTGCACGATGCGCAGCCCGTGGCTCGCCACCTCCGGCAACAGGCCGAGAACGAACAGCACCAGCAGCATGCTGGCGAGATTGGCCAGGGCGATACCCGCCGCGCAGCCATCGGCATGCCTTCGACCTCGCAACAGCGCAGCGCGGATCAGCAGGAAGAAATCCGGCCCCGGCGACAGCAGGGCGGCGAAGTGGGTGCTGGCGACCAGCGCGAAGGCGGCGAACATGGCGATCTCCCGAGAGTGGCGAGCGGCAGTCTGGAAGGACCGATGCAGCGCAGTCTTGGAAGAAACTCAGGTGCGTGTGGCGCGCAGGAAGTGCCCGGGCGTGACACCGGTGAAGCGACGGAAGGTGCCGGAGAAATGCGCCTGGTCGTAGAAGCCCAGGGCCAGCGCGACGTCCAGCGGCTTATCGCCCGCCACCAGCAAGCGCTTGGCTTCGCGGATACGCCGTTGCAGCAGGTAGGTGTGCGGCGGCACGCCGTAGGCGTTGCGGAAGGCCTCGATCAGGTGGCGTGGATGGCGTTGCAGGAGCGCGGCGAGGTCTTCGAGGCTGACCGCTTCACGGTAATGCGCTTCCAGGTAGTCCCGCAGCCGTGCGGTCACGCCGTTGTCGCGGCCAGCCGAGACGTTCGGGCGCATGCCGCCGTGGCGGACGAACACCAGCTCCAGCAGCGCCAGCAGTTCGCTCTCCAACGCCAACGCATCGTTGCACTCGAACTCCGTGGCGACACGCCGCAGCGCCTCCGCCACCTGCCCGTCATCGTGCGGATTGAGTGCCTGGAAGCCGCGCGGCAGTTGCTTGCGCCCGAGCAACGGGAGCAGACGCGACTCCTCGATGTAGAGCATGCGGTAGACCAGCCGCTCGGACTCGGCATTGCCGGTGTGCGGCTCCTCCGGGTTCATCAGCGACAGGGTGCCGGCGGGCAGCACATGGTGCGCGCCGCGGCACTGGTAGCCGCCGGCGCCGTGGAGGATGGCGCCGATGGCGAAGGCATCGTGGCTGTGACGGCCGAACGGCTGGCCGGAGAAGTCCGCATGGAACAACTCCACCCCCGGCAACCAGGGGCGCGCCAGCAGCCGGTTGGCGTCCATCTCAGTCCTGTTTTCCGGCGAGGATGGCCGCGTAGCCTTCGCGGAAGCTCGGGTAGCGTGGCGCCCAGCCCAGCGCACGGGCGCGGGCGTTGCGGCAACGCTTGCTGCCGGCGCGGCGCACGCTCTGCTCGGCGGACCAGTGGGTGACGCCCAGCTGCTCGCGCAGCCAGCCGACTACTTCGTGCATCGCGGCGGGATCGTCATCGACGCCGATATAGCACTCGTCCAGCGCAACACCGCTGCGGTCGGCTTCCAGGAGCGTGGCCAGCAGGCCGGCGGCGTCCTCGGCGTGAATGCGATTGGCATACAACGGCGGCTCGCTGGCCACGCGGTAGCCGTCGCGCACCTGCTTGAGCAACCATTCGCGGCCGGGGCCATAGATACCGGTCAGGCGCACGACGCTGGCGGGAATGTCGCTGTGCAGCGCCAGCCGCTCGGCTTCGAGCATCACGCTGCCGGAGTAGCTTTCGGCCTCGGCGGGCGAGGTTTCGTCGATCCACTCGCCCTCGCGCTGGGCATACACGCCGCTGCTGGAGACGAACAGCAGGCGCTTGGGCAATTGCCCGCGCTGCCGCAACCAGCCGAGGGTGTTGCGCAGGCCGTCGACGTAGGCGGCGCGATAGCCGGCTTCGTCATGCTGGGTGGCCGCCGCGCAGAAGACCAGGTAATCCAGCCGGCCGATCGGCCAGGTGTCCGGGCATTCCAGTTGCGCCAGGTCGCCGGCCACCGGCAGCACCTCGAAGGGCAGCGCGGCGATGTTGCGGCGCAGGCCGTGGACGCGCCAGTCGCGCGCGGCCAGTTGGCGTCCCAGGCGGCTGCCGACGTCGCCGCAACCGACGATCATCAGGCTCGGGAAGGTGCTCGTACTCATGCTTGGCTCCGTGAATCGAGGGCTGGGAGTGTAGCGGTTGGTTCGCGGCGGTGCAGCCGCTATGCTTGGGCCACCTCAACGGATTCAGTGCCATGACCCTTACCGAACTGCGCTACATCGTCACGCTTGCCCAGGAGCAACATTTCGGCCGCGCCGCCGAGCGCTGCCACGTCAGCCAGCCGACCCTGTCGGTGGGCGTGAAGAAGCTGGAAGACGAACTCGGTGTGCTGATCTTCGAGCGCAGCAAGAGCGCGGTGCGCCTGACCCCGGTGGGCGAAGGCATCGTCGCGCAGGCGCAGAAGGTACTGGAGCAGGCCCAGGGCATCCGCGAACTGGCCCAGGCCGGCAAGAACCAGCTGACCTCGCCGCTCAAGGTCGGCGCCATCTACACCATCGGCCCGTACCTGTTCCCGCACCTGATTCCGCAGCTGCACCGGGTCGCTCCGCAGATGCCGCTGTACATCGAGGAGAACTTCACCCACATCCTGCGCGACAAGCTGCGCACCGGCGAGCTGGACGCGATCATCATCGCCCTGCCGTTCCAGGAAGCCGACGTGCTGACCCTGCCGCTGTTCGACGAACCGTTCTATGTGCTGATGCCCGCCGACCACGCCTGGACGGCGAAACCGAGCATCGATGCCGAACTGCTCAACGACAAGAGCCTGCTGCTGCTCGGCGAGGGCCACTGTTTCCGCGACCAGGTGCTGGAAGCCTGCCCGACCACCCGCAAGGGCGACGAGAACAAGCACACCACGGTGGAATCCAGTTCGCTGGAAACCATTCGCCACATGGTCGCCTCGGGCCTGGGCGTGTCGGTGCTGCCGTTCTCCGCCGTGGACAGCCACCACTACGCGCCCGGCGTGATCGAGGTTCGCCCGTTCACCGCGCCGGTGCCCTTCCGCACCGTCGCCATCGCCTGGCGCGCCAGCTTCCCGCGGCCACGCGCCATCGAGGTGCTGGCCGACTCGATCCGCCTGTGCTCGGTCGCCAAGCCGACCGTCAAGGGTGAAGCCGAGCCGGCATGACCGACCTGTCGAACGTCCCGGTCACCGCGCTCAAGGGCGTGGGCGCCGCGCTGGAAGAGAAGCTGGCGAAGGTCGGCCTGGAGAACCTCCAGGACATCCTCTTCCACCTGCCGCTGCGCTACCAGGACCGTACCCGCATCACCCCCATCGGCGCGCTGCGTCCGGGGCAGGACGCGGTGGTCGAAGGCGTGGTCTCCGGCGCCGACGTGGTGATGGGCAAGCGCCGCAGTTTATTGGTACGCCTGCAGGACGGCACCGGCACCCTGAGCCTGCGCTTCTATCACTTCAGCCAGGCGCAGAAGGAAAACCTCAAGCGCGGCACGCACCTGCGCTGCTACGGCGAGGCGCGCCCCGGCGCATCGGGCCTGGAGATCTACCACCCCGAGTACCGCTCGCTCACCGATGCCGTCGCGGCGCCGGTGGAGCAAACGCTTACGCCGATCTACCCGACCACCGAAGGCCTCACCCAGCAGCGCCTGCGCCAGCTCAGCGAGCAGACCCTGGCGCGCCTGGGACCGTCGAGCCTGCCGGACTGGCTGCCGGCGGAACTGGCCCGCGACTACCGCCTCGGCCCGCTGGACGAAGCCATCCGCTACCTGCACCGGCCGCCGCCGGACGCCGACCTGGAAGAACTCGCCGAAGGTCGCCACTGGGCGCAGCACCGCCTCGCCTTCGAGGAACTGCTGACCCACCAGCTGTCGCTGCAGCGCCTGCGCGAGAGCGTGCGCTCCCAGGCCGCGCCGCAGCTGCCGCCAGCCAGGAAATTGCCGGCGCTGTACCTGAAGAACCTCGGCTTCAAGCCCACCGGCGCGCAGCAGCGGGTCGGCGCGGAGATCGCCTACGACCTCGCCCAGCCCGAACCCATGCTGCGCCTGGTGCAGGGCGACGTCGGCGCCGGCAAGACCGTGGTCGCCGCCCTCGCCGCCCTGCAGGCGCTGGAAGCCGGCTATCAGGTGGCGCTGATGGCGCCGACCGAGATCCTCGCCGAGCAGCACTTCCTCAACTTCACCAAGTGGCTGCAACCGCTGGGCATCGAAGTCGCCTGGCTGGCCGGCAAGCTCAAGGGCAAGGCCCGCGCCAGCGCGCTGGAACAGATCGCCGGCGGCGCGCCGATGATCGTCGGCACCCACGCGCTGTTCCAGGACGAAGTGAAGTTCAAGCGCCTGGCCCTGGTGATCATCGACGAGCAGCACCGCTTCGGCGTGCAGCAGCGCCTCGCCCTGCGCCAGAAAGGCGTCGATGGCCGGCTCTGCCCGCACCAGCTGATCATGACCGCCACGCCCATTCCGCGGACCCTGGCGATGAGCGCTTACGCCGACCTCGACACCTCGATCCTCGACGAGCTGCCGCCCGGTCGTACCCCGGTGAATACCGTGCTGGTGGCCGACAGCCGCCGCATCGAAGTGATCGAGCGGGTGCGTGCCGCCTGCGCGGAAGGCCGCCAGGCGTACTGGGTGTGCACACTGATCGAAGAATCCGAAGAACTCACCTGCCAGGCCGCGGAAACCACCTACGAGGAACTCTCCTCGGCGCTGGGCGATCTGCGCGTCGGCCTGATCCACGGGCGCATGAAGCCGGCGGACAAGGCCGTGGTGATGGAAGCCTTCAAGGAAGGCCTGCTGCAACTGCTGGTGGCCACCACGGTGATCGAGGTCGGCGTGGACGTGCCCAACGCCAGCCTGATGATCATCGAGAACCCCGAGCGCCTGGGCCTGGCCCAGCTGCACCAACTGCGCGGCCGCGTCGGCCGGGGCAGCGCGGCGAGCCACTGCGTGCTGCTCTATCACCCGCCGCTGTCGCAGATCGGCCGCGAGCGCCTGGGGATCATGCGCGAGACCTGCGACGGCTTCGTCATCGCCGAGAAGGACCTGGAGCTGCGCGGCCCCGGCGAGATGCTCGGCACCCGCCAGACCGGCCTGCTGCAATTCAAGGTGGCGGACCTGATGCGCGACGCCGACCTGCTGCCGGCCGTACGGGACGCGGCGCAGGCGCTGCTGGCGCACTGGCCGCAAGCGGTCAGCCCGTTGCTGGCGCGCTGGCTGCGCCACGGCCAGCAATACGGGCAAGTGTGACGCAGTTCACTCTCGCCGGTCGGCTGACCGCTCGGTCACGCTGACTGGCTGGTTATACTCCGCCCCAGCCGTTGATAACCGGATCACATTCATGAGCGACGCCGCACGCGCCCCCTCCGACTCATTGCAGGCCCCCGAGGTCATCCTGCAGCTGCTGGACAAGCTGGGAATCGCTTATCGCGAGGTCAGTGACGCCATCGCCCTGCCCGGCGCCCGCCGCATCCAGGCCAGCCTGCTGGAAGACAGCGTCGGCACGCTGCTGGTGCTGTTCCCGCAGAGCCAACTGCTCGATTTGAATCGCCTGGCCGAGCTGACCGGCCGCAAGCTGGTGGCGGTCAAGCCCGAGCGCCTGGAGCGCATGCTCGGCAAGCACCAGCTCGGCCGCCTGCCGGCGCTGCCGCCGCTGACCAGCTCGCCCTGCCTGTACGACGAGCGCCTGCTGCAGGAGCCGCAGCTGCTGATCGAATCCGGCACTACCGGTGTCCTGCTGGAGATCGCCACCCCGGCGTTCCGTGGCCTGCTGGAGAAAGCCAGCGCCGCGCGCTTCGGCGTCCTGCTGGAAGCCATCCGGCCGAACCTCGACCGCCCGGACGACGACCGCGCCGAAATCACCCAGGCCGTGCAGGCGTTCACCGCCCGGCGCATCCAGCAGCGCCTCGAGGAAACCATCGAGATTCCGCCGCTGCCGGAAACCGCGCAGAAGATCATCAAGCTGCGCGTCGATCCCAACGCCACGGTGGACGACATCACCGGCGTGGTGGAAACCGACCCGGCGCTGGCCGCCCAGGTGGTGAGCTGGGCCGCCTCGCCCTACTACGCCGCGCCCGGCAAGATCCGCTCGGTGGAAGACGCCATCGTCCGCGTGCTGGGCTTCGACCTGGTGATCAACCTGGCCCTGGGCCTGGCGCTGGGCAAGACCCTGAGCCTGCCCAAGGATCAGCCACAGCACGCCACGCCCTACTGGCACCAGGCGATCTACACCGCCGCAGTGATCGAGGGCCTGACCCGCGCCATCCCGCGCACCGAGCGCCCGGAGGCCGGCCTGACCTACCTCGGCGGGCTGCTGCACAGCATCGGCTACCTGGTCCTGGCGCACATCTTCCCGCCGCACTTCTCGCTGATCTGCCGGCATCTGGAAGTGAACCCGCATGTCGAGCACAACCTGGTCGAACAGCACCTGCTGGGCATCACCCGCGAGCAGATCGGCGCCTGGCTGATGCGCGCCTGGGACATGCCGGAAGAGATCTACACCGCCCTGCGCTTCCAGCACGACCCGTCCTACGCCGGTGACTGCTCGACCTATGCCAACCTGGTGTGCCTGGCGACCCGTCTGCTGCGCAACCACGGCATCGGCAGCGGCCCGGAGACGAGCATCCCCCAGGACTTGCTGGATCGCCTGGATATCCCCCGCGAGCGAGCCGAGGACGCCGTGCGCAAGGTGCTCGACGCCGAAGCGGCACTGCGCGAGCTGGCCAGCCAGTTCAATCCCGGACATTGATGCGCCTTTCGTAGGAGCGAGCTTGCTCGCGAACAGGGGCTAGCACCGAGCGCCTCCGGTTCGCGAGCAAGCTCGCTCCTACAAGAGCTTTCGCAGCGCATGAAAAAGGCCCCGTCAGGGGCCTTTTTCATGTCGACAGCGGCTCAGGCAGCCTTCTTCTCGCTGGCCGGCGCGGCTTTCTTCTTCGGCTTGAGGTATTTCACCAGGCCCTGGAACCAGATCACCAGGCCCGGGTTGCCCTGGATCTGGATGTCCTTGTTCTGGATACCCTGCATGAACGCCAGCTGCGGGTTCTTCGAGGTCATGGTGGCGAAGCCATAGGCGCCGTCCTTGAAGCCGAGGGCGAAGGCTGGCTGCGGATGGGTGCCGCGCCGTGCGCTGACCTTGAGGTCCTTGACGATGTAGTGGCGGGCGACCTTGCCATCGAGGGTGTGCAGCTGGAATACCAGGTCCTTGCCTTCCAGTTGCTTCTGGAACGCCGGATTCTCCCGGCTGGCCTTGGCCATCATGCGCCCGAGCATCCACAGCAAAAGACGAAATTTCATGCGCAAACCTCGATATTCGAGACAAAAGTCCGCACATTGTAGTCACTTCAAAAAGAGACTACATCCGTTCTTTTGATGGGTTTATGTAACCGGAAGGGCGACCCGGAGCCGCTCTGGCTCCGGGTTCTGGGCGATCAGTTGACCGCGTCTTTCAGCGCCTTGCCTGGTTTGAAGGCAACGGTGTTGCTGGCTTTGATCTTGACCGGCTGGCCGGTCTGCGGGTTCTTGCCGGTACGGGCACCCCGGTGGCGTTGGATGAAGGTGCCAAAACCGACAAGGGTAACGCTGTCCTTGCGATTGAGCGCGCCAGTGATTTCATCCAGCAGCGCGTTCAGCACCTTGTTGGCTTGTTCTTTGGTGAGGTCGGCCTTTTCGGCGATGGCGGCGGCCAGTTCTGGTTTACGCATAGATATAGATGCCTCTTTGACGGTTTGTTGTTGTTGTGTCCGTGCTGTCTTCCCAACAGCGCCCAAGGCACCGCAGGCTTGCCGTACAGGCTCTAGGCTGCGGCAGACGGGGGGAGAATGGCACGCCGCAGGCGGGCGCGCCAGTATCGTCCGACAATTTAAGGGTGCATTCCCACGGCAAAACCGTCGCCAAAAAAGGCGTTTACGCCAGGAGAGCCGGCAACTCCTTGTTAAGGGAGAGTTTTTCGCTGACGGCCGCGCCGGTGAGCGCGTAACCGAGCAATCGACCGGCGGTATCGCGATAGAGCACCTTGAGGTCCGCGCCAGAGCCTTCCACCTGCCATTCGCCTTCGCTGCCGCGCGGCGGCGGCGACACCACCAGCGGGCACGCCGGGGTCTTCACGGTCACCGGCATCGGGCCGTAGGCCACGCTGGTCGGCTTGCCCGCCAGGGTCTGCGCCAGCGCACGGGCACAGGACATCAGCGGCATCACGTAGAGCAGGTTCAGGCCATCGACCTCGGCACAATCGCCCAGGGCGTAGATGTTGGCGTGGGAGCTGCGCAGCTCGCGGTCGACCATCACGCCGCGATTGATGTCCAGGCCGGCGGCGGCGGCCAGGTCGATGCGCGGGCGCAGGCCGACGGCGGACACCACCAGGTCGCAGGCGATCACGCTGCCATCGGAGAGGTGCGCTTCCAGGGCATCGCCGGCGCGCGCCAGGCGACTCAGCACCGGGCCGAGGTGGAAGCGCACGCCGAGGCCTTCCAGCCCCTGCTGCACCGCCTGGGCGGCGGCCGGGTGGAGCAGGCCGGGCATCACCTGCTCGCAGGGCGCCACGACGTCGATCTGGAAACCGCCGCTGGACAGGTCGTTGGCGAACTCGCAGCCGATCAGCCCGGCGCCCAGCAGCAGGACGCGGCGCTTGCCGGCCGCCGCGCTGCGGAAGCGGGCGTAATCTTCCAGGTCGTTGATCGGGAAGATCAGGTCCTGGGCGTCGCCGTCCACCGGTACGCGGATGGTGTCCGCGCCCCAGGCCAGCACCAGGTCGCGGTAGCGAATTTCCTCTTCGCCGATCCAGATGCGCCGGTGCCCCGGATCGATGCCGGTGACACGGGTGTGGGTGAGAATGCGTGCCTTGAGCTGCTCGGCCATCGCGCCGGGCTCGGCCATCGCCAGACCGTCGGCGTCCTTGTCCTTGGAGAATCCGGTGGAGAGCATCGGCTTGGAATAGGAGCGGCCGTCGTCGGCGGTGATCAGCAGCAGCGGCGTCTCGCCGTCGAGCTTGCGCCACTCGCGCGCCAGGTTGTAGCCGGCCAGGCCAGTACCGATGATCACCAACGGTGCGTTGTCGCTCATTGCTCTCTCCACCTCGTAAAGACGCCACTTCCTGAAGACGGCACGGCAGCCATCGAGCCGCCGCGTGATATGGGTTGGGCCGGGCAGGGATTAGGAGATCGCGATCATCTCGAAATCGATCTTGCCCACGCCGCAGTCCGGGCACACCCAGTTGGCGGGAATGTCTTCCCAACGGGTGCCCGGCGGGATGCCTTCGTCCGGCAGCCCCAGCGCCTCGTCATAGATGAAGCCACAGACCACGCATTGCCATTTGCGCATCGGCCAGCCCTCCTGCGGATTGCCTGGTGAAACTAACGGATTTGCACGCCGCGTCCAACGGCGGGCGCGCCGCCGGGTGTCGTCAGTTGGGTCAACCCGGCGCCTCCCAGTCTACGCCTCTACCGCTCTCGAAGACGGCCCGGCCTTGCCGGGGCCACAAACGCCGACGGCGGCCCGAAGGCCGCCGTCGCGGGTAGAACCTGCCGGATCAGCCGATCTCGATCATCTCGAAATCCAGCTTGCCGACGCCGCAATCCGGGCACAGCCAGTCTTCCGGCACGTCTTCCCAGCGGGTTCCGGCGGCGATGCCTTCTTCCGGCCAGCCCTTGGTTTCGTCATAGATCAGGCCACATACCACACACTGCCACTTCTTCATCGGCTATCACCCTCGTGTTCTTGTCGCTTGGACGTCAGTGCATCCAATGTCGGGCTTTGTACTGGCGATGAGGCCGGTACGCAAGTACCGACCGACCGGCCAAACCTTTGGTGGGGTATCGCGCAAGGCACTCTTGCACAGAACGCAATCGGCCACGCAAAGGCGCCATGTTAAGCTGCCGCGTCCCCGGCCACCCGCAGTCACTACCGTGCCCGAAGCAGCCCTGTCTCATCCGCCCCGCTGGCTCACCGCCGTCCAGTTGCACCCCGCGCCCTCCGCCCAGGTCCTGGACTGGCTGTTCGACGAAGGCTCGCTGACGCGCCGGCTGACTGCCCTGTCCGACGGCGGCTTCGCGGTGCAGCCGCTGGCCGAGGGCTGGCACCGGATGCGTGTCGACGAATGTGCCGCCCTGGGCGTGGCCGAAGGCAGCCTGGGCTGGGTTCGCGAGGTGTACCTGAAGGGCCACGGCCAGCCCTGGGTGTTCGCCCGCAGCGTTGCCGCGCGCCATGCGCTGGAAGGTTCGGGGTTCGACCTGCGGCTGCTCGGCAGCCGCTCCCTGGGCGAGCTGCTGTTCAGCGACCGCGCCTTCCACCGCGGCCCCATCGAAGTGTGCCGCTACCCGGCCGCCTGCATGCCCGCCGAGGTCCGCAGCGAACGCCCGTGGGGGCGTCGCTCGCTGTTCAGCCGCGACGGCCTTGGCGTGCTGGTTGCCGAAGTATTCCTGCCCACGCTCTGGCACCGGCTGGAAGAACAGTCCGTATAATCCCCGGATCGTTTCCGGAGGCCGCCATGTTCGTCGCCCTGATCAAACCCCTCGCCCGCCTGCATCCCCGCGCCTGGGACTTCATCCAGCTGACGCGCATGGACAAGCCGATCGGCATCTACCTGCTGCTATGGCCCACCCTGTGGGCGCTGTGGATGGCCAGCGGCGGCATGCCGAGCCTGAAGAACCTGATGATCTTCGTGGTCGGCACCGTGCTGATGCGCGCCGCCGGCTGCGTGATCAACGACTTCGCCGACCGCAAGCTCGACGGCCACGTCGAGCGCACCAAGGCCCGCCCGCTGGCCACCGGCAGGATCACCGTGCGCGAGGCCTGGATAGCCTTCTTCGTACTGCTGGGCGCCAGCTTCCTGCTGGTGCTGTGCACCAACGCGCAGACCATCTGGCTGTCCTTCGGCGGCGCGGCGATCGCGGCGCTCTACCCCTTCATGAAACGCTACACCTACTACCCGCAGGTGGTGCTGGGCGCGGCCTTCTCCTGGGGCATCCCGATGGCCTTCACCGCGGCGGACGGAACCCTGCCGGCGGTGGCCTGGCTGCTGTTCTTCGCCAACGTGCTGTGGACCGTGGCCTACGACACCTACTACGCGATGACCGACCGCGAGGACGACCTGAAGATGGGCATGAAGTCCACGGCGATCCTCTTCGGCGATGCCGACCGGGTGATCAACCTGACGTTGCAGGGCCTGATGCTCCTGCTGCTGATCCTGGCCGGCAACAAGCTAGACATGCACCTGTACTACTACCTCGGCCTCGTCGTGGCGGCGGGCTGTTTCGCCTGGCAATTCCACTCGACCCGGGACCGCGAGCCGATGAAGTGCTTCAAGGCCTTCCTGCACAACCACTGGGCGGGGCTGGCGATCTTCCTCGGCACCGTGGCGGACTTCGCCCTGCGCTGATGGGCTGATGGACCGTGCCCCCCTGCAGGAGCGAGGGGGACGCCATCGTTATTGCTCGCGAACCTTGCCTGGCATCCCAGGTATCAAGCGGGTTCGCGAGCAAGCTCGCTCCTACGCAAAGCCGCTACGGCTTGGCCATGTGCCAGACCCCCATCTTGCCTTCGCCGGTCATGTCGCCGGCCTTCTGGTCCTGCACGAAGGTGTACAGCGGCTTGCCCTTGTAGGCCCACTGCACGGTGCCGTCATCGCGCTTGATCAGGGTCCAGTCGCCCATCGCCTTGGCGTCGGCCTCGGCCATCAGTGGCGGCCAGTTCTGCGCACAGCCACCGTTGCACATCGACTTGCCGCCGCTGTCCTTGTCGAAGGTGTACAGCGTCATGCCCTTGGCATCGACCAGCATGCCGTTCTTTTCCATCGCCGGCTCGGCGGCCAGCGCGGTCATCGGCGGGAATGCCAGGCCCAAGGCAAGGGCCGGGAGGAACCTCTTCATCGCGTGTCTCCTCTGGTGAGGTGGAACGGCGCGGGGGCTACCGCGAAGGCGCTCGGCCCGGGCGGCGTCGACTGCCCACTCGCAACCGTGATCGCGGCGTCCGACGTCCGTGCGCCAGACGCGCCGTCGACTGGGCCGGTGCACGGCACACCCCGTGTGACGGGGTTCGCACAGCGGCCCATTCAGCATAGACGAGCCCGTGCCAGACGCTTCGCACCGCGCTCGGCTAACATCCGCATGTCACATCCCTGAAATATTTCCGTTATCTAATGCGGCGCAGTACAGAAATCCTGAGGCACCAGCATGGTTGGCAAGACAATCCTCATCGTCGATGACGAAGCTCCGATCCGGGAAATGATCGCCGTGGCCCTGGAGATGGCCGGCTACGAATGCCTTGAGGCCGACAGCGCCCAGACGGCTCACGCGGTGATCGTCGACCGCAAGCCGGACCTGATCCTGCTCGACTGGATGCTGCCGGGCACTTCCGGCATCGAGCTGGCCCGCCGCCTCAAGCGCGACGAGCTGACCTCGAGCATCCCGATCATCATGCTCACCGCCAAGGGCGAGGAGGACAACAAGATCCAGGGCCTGGAAGTCGGCGCCGACGATTACATCACCAAGCCCTTCTCCCCGCGCGAACTGGTGGCTCGCCTGAAGGCCGTGCTGCGGCGCACCGGCGCCGGCGACAGCGAGACACCGATCGAAGTCGGCGGCCTGATGCTCGACCCCATCAGCCACCGTGTGACCATCGACGGCAAGCCCGCCGAGATGGGGCCGACCGAATACCGCCTGCTGCAGTTCTTCATGACCCACCAGGAGCGCGCCTACACCCGTGGCCAGCTGCTGGACCAGGTCTGGGGCGGCAACGTGTACGTGGAAGAGCGCACCGTCGACGTGCACATCCGCCGCCTGCGCAAGGCCCTGGGCGAGGTCTACGAAAATCTGGTTCAGACCGTGCGCGGTACCGGTTATCGTTTCTCGACCAAAAACTGATCGGACGCATCGCCCGATGGGTACAAGGAACGGACTTTCGTGACCCAGAATTGGAGTGGCGTGCTGATTCGCCATCTGCTGCTAGTCGTCGCCGGCGGCCTGCTGGTCGGCCTGATCTCCGGCCAATGGGGCTGGGCCCTGGCGGCCGCCCTGGCCGCCTACCTCGGCTGGACCCTCTGGCAACTGCTGCGCCTGTACAACTGGCTGAAAACCCACCAGAGCGATGAAGCGCCGCCCGATGGCTACGGCCTGTGGGGCGAGGTGTTCGACAGCATCTATCACCTGCAGCGGCGCAACCAGAAGGCTCGCGGTCGGCTGCAAGCGGTGATCGACCGCATGCAGGAATCCACCGCCGCGCTGCGCGACGGCATGATCCTGCTCGACCGCGACGGCAACCTGGAGTGGTGGAACCAGTCCGCCGAACGCCTGCTGGGCCTGAAAAGCCCGCAGGACGGTGGCCAGCCGGTGACCAACCTGGTCCGCCACCCGCGTTTCAAGGAATACTTCGCGCACGAGGACTACCGCGAACCGCTGGAGCTGACGTCGCCGATCAACGACAACCTGCGCCTGCAGTTCCACATCACCCTCTATGGCGCCGGCGAGCACCTGATGCTGGTGCGCGACGTGACACGCGTCCATCAGCTGGAACAGATGCGCAAGGACTTCATCGCCAACGTCTCCCACGAACTGCGCACCCCGCTGACGGTGATCGCCGGCTACCTGGAGACGCTGCTGGACAATGTCGAGGAGGTCAATCCGCGCTGGACCCGCGCGCTGCAGCAGATGCAGCAGCAGGCCGGGCGCATGCAGAGCCTGCTCAACGACCTGCTGCTGCTGGCCAAGCTGGAAGCCACGGATTACCCGGCGGACAACAAACCGGTGGCGGTGGACCTGATGCTGCTGTCGATCCGCAACGACGCCCAGGCGCTCTCCGGCGCGCGCAACCACCGCATCAGCCTGGAGGCAGACGCCAAGGTCAAGCTCAAGGGCAGCGAGGCCGAACTGCGCAGCGCCTTCTCCAACCTGGTGTTCAATGCCGTGAAATACACCCCCGACGAAGGCGATATCCACATTCGCTGGTGGGCCGACGAACAGGGCGCGCACCTGGCCGTGCGGGACAGCGGCATCGGCATCGATCCCAAGCACCTGCCGCGCCTGACCGAGCGCTTCTACCGCGTCGACTCCAGCCGCAACGCCAGTACCGGCGGCACCGGCCTGGGGCTGGCCATCGTCAAGCATGTCCTGCTGCGCCATCGCGGCAGCCTGGACATCAGCAGCGTGCCGGGCAAGGGCAGCAGTTTCACCTGTCACTTCCAGCCACAACAGGTCGAGCGCCGCACCTGAGGGCGCCCGAGCACTGAGATTGCCATCAGCGGACTTGCCAGTGGCGCCCGCGAACCGCATTCTTGTCCGTCCATTCCTTATCCAACAGAACCATGGACCCTTCCCCCAGTAGCAACCTCCTGACTTACTTCGCCGATTTCGGCCTGATTCTTTTCGCTCTCTTCCTCGTCGTACTCAACGGCTTCTTCGTGGCCGCCGAGTTCGCCATGGTCAAGCTGCGCTCCACCCGCGTGGAAACCATCGTCAAGCAGCACGGCTGGCGGGGCACCATCCTGCGCAAGGTGCACAACCAGCTCGACGCCTATCTCTCCGCCTGTCAGCTGGGCATCACCCTGGCCTCCCTGGGCCTGGGCTGGGTCGGCGAGCCGGCCTTCGCCGAAGTGCTCGAACCGCTGCTGGCCGCGGTCGGCGTGCACTCCGAGGAAGTCATCCGCGGCGTGTCGTTCTTCACCGCGTTCTTCATCATTTCCTACCTGCACATCGTGGTCGGCGAGCTGGCGCCCAAGTCCTGGGCGATCCGCAAGCCGGAGCTGCTGTCACTGTGGACGGCGGTGCCGCTGTACCTGTTCTACTGGCTGATGTACCCGGCGATCTGGCTGCTCAACGCCAGCGCCAACACCATCCTGAAGATCGCCGGGCAAGGCGAGCCGGGGCCGCACCACGAGCACCACTACAGCCGCGACGAGCTCAAGCTGATCCTGCACTCCAGCCGCGCCCACGACCCCAGCGACCAGGGCATGCGCGTACTGGCCTCGGCGGTGGAACTGGGCGAGCTGGAAGTGGTGGACTGGGCCAATTCCCGCGAAGATCTGGTCTACCTGGAGCGCAACGCGCCGCTGGACGACATCCTCGCCACCATCCGCCGCCACAAGTACAGCCGCTACCCGGTGTACGACAACGGCAAGGGCGAGTTCATCGGCCTGCTGCACATCAAGGACCTGCTGCTGGCCCTGACCACGCTGGAGAGCCTGCCGGAGTCCTTCGACCTCGACGAGCTGACCCATCCGCTGGAAATGGTCACCAAGCACATGCCGCTGGCTCGTCTGCTGGAGCAGTTCCGCCAGGGCGGTTCGCACTTCGCGCTGGTGGAGGAAGCCGACCACAAGGTGATCGGCTACCTGACGATGGAGGACGTGCTGGAAGTGCTGGTCGGCGATATCCAGGACGAACACCGCAAGGCCGAGCGCGGCATCGTCTCCTACCAGCCGGGCAAGCTGCTGGTGCGCGGCGACACGCCGCTGTTCAAGCTGGAGCGCCTGCTGAGCATCGACCTCGACCATGTCGAGGCGGACACCCTCGCCGGCCTGGTCTACGACACCCTCAAGCGCGTGCCGGAGGAAGAGGAAGTGCTCGACACCGAAGGCCTGCGCATCATCGTGAAGAAGATGAAGGGTCCGAAGATCGTCCTCGCCAAGGTGGTGAAGCTGGACTGATCGTCCGCTGACGAAAAAAGGCTGCCCAGGGGCAGCCTTTTTTCTCGGGCGTGTCCCGGCCCCCGCATCTTTTCGCGGACAACGGAAGCCCCAGGCCTGGCCTTGACTGTAGCGAGCTTGCTCGCGAACAGCGTTTGCCGGCGACGACGGAGCTGGGAAGGTTCGCGAGCAAGCTCGCTCCTACAGACATCGGTTGCAAGCCCCAGGCGGGGAAGGCGGCGCCTCAGTTCTCCTTCACCACCGCGAAGTTCGGCAAGGTATCCACCGGTTGGGAGAAGTCGTAGGGAATCGACTCCAGCGCCAGGCCGACGTTGCGCTGCACCACGAAGTGCAGGTGCGGGCCGCTGCTGTTACCGGTGTTGCCCGAGCGCGCCAGGGAGGTGCCGGTGGCGACACGCTGTCCTTCATGGACCAGCACCGAGCCGCGCATCAGGTGCAGGTACACCCCCATAGTGCCGTCGTCATGCAGGATGCGCACGAAGTTGCCGGACGGATTCTTGCCGCGCCCGCTCTGGTCGTTCTCGATCTTCACCACGGTGCCGCCACGGGCGGCGATGATCGGCGTGCCCTCGGGCATGGCGATGTCCATCGCATAACGGCCCTTGGGCGTGAAATGGCTGTAGCGGCCATTGGCGCCCTGGGTCAGGCGGAACGGACCGCCCATCCAGGGCAGCGCGTACCGGTAAGACAGCGGCTGCTGACGCGGATCGCCCAGCGCGTAACGCAGTTTGGGCTGGTACACCAAGGGTTTGCCGGGATTACGTGGGGTCAGTGTCGCCAGGCGGATGGCACTGCGCGGCGGCAGTACCCAGCGGATCGGGCGCTCCGGCGCGCCGATGGCGTTCTGCACACCGGTCACGCTCAGCTCCACCTCGACTGGCGCATACAGGTCATTACGCACCTGCAGCGTCTCGCCGCCGGCGTGCTTCCTGGTCTCCAGCTTCACCTGCTGTTCCAGGTGCTCGACCATGCGATCGCGGAAGACGAACACCGCCGCCCCCGCCACGGCCTTGTCCGTGTAGGTGACGACGCCATTGGCGTCGGTGTACTTGTAGATGGTCACGGCCGAAGCCGTCCCCGATGCGGCCAGCAGACCGCACAAGAAGATACTGCGCCCTAGCATGTCGACTCTGGTTATAGGTATGGCGACAACGGCAAGACTAGCAGCGCGGCCCCTGCGGAGCGACCCGCTGGCGGCCGGTGTGTGAAGCAGTACCTTCCATCGGTCGGCTACCCACTCAGGCTCCGGGCACGTAGTGCTTCTGGGTGCTGCCACGGGCGATCAGGCGTGACAGGTAATCGAGCTTCTGCGGGTCGCGGTCGACGAAGCGGAAGGTGAGTTGCAGCCACTCGCTGTCGGGCCTGGGCTCCAGCGCCGCCACGGCGTGCAGATAGCCATTGAGGCGGGCCACGTCGCGGTCCTCCTCCAGGTCCAGCACGGCGCTTTCCAGCACCTGCGGCAGCGGCGTACCGCGCTTCACCACCAGCAGCGCTTCCTTGAGGCTGAGTGCCTTGATCACGCAGGGCAGGCTCGCCGAGGGCAGGCGCAACTGGCCCTGCTGGCCCTTGGCGCCGCTGCGGGCGACAGGAGCGGCGGCAGCCGGTGCCAGGGCCGCCGAACGCGGCGCAGCGGGAGCGGCCGCCGGGCGCACCACCTCGGCCTTGCCGCCGGTAAGGGCGCTGAGCGAGTCATTGGGCATGGCGCCAACCAGGCTGCGCTGCGGCGCCTGGGCGGCCAGCGCTTCGAGCTTGCCGGCGCGGGACAGTGCCTTCTTCACCTTGCTCACCAACTGGTCGTTGGAGAACGGCTTGCCGATGAAGTCGGAGACGCCGGCCTGGATGGCCTGCACCACGTTGTCCTTGTCGCCACGGCTGGTAACCATGATGAAGGGCGTGGTCTTCAGATTGTCCTGCTCACGGCACCAGGAGAGCAGTTCGATACCCGACAGCTCGGGCATCTCCCAATCGCAGAGAATCAGGTCCACGCTCTGGCGCGCGAGGAACTGCTGCGCTTTGCGGCCGTTCACCGCCTCCTCGATCTGCAGGCCGGGGAAATGGTCCCGCAGCCCCTTCTTCACCAGATCCCGGATGAATGGGGCATCATCCACGACCAGCACACTGACCTTGGCCATCGGCAACTCCTTCGAACGATAGGGCGAAGAATAGCCTCGCCAGGTGGCGACATGCCATCGGCTGGAAACCGCCGGGCCATAAAATGACGAACCCGGCGCTGGGCCGGGTTCGTCGATGTGGCGGGCGGAAGCCTTACTGGGGCTTGTCGCCGTTGCCGGTGCCCTGCACTTCTTCCTTCATACGGGTCAGGCCGATGTGGCGGACATCGGTACCGCGCACCAGGTAGATCACCAGTTCGGCGATGTTGCGCGCGTGGTCGCCGATGCGCTCCAGCGAACGCAGGGCCCAGATGACATTGAGCACGCGGGAAATGGCCCGCGGGTCTTCCATCATGTAGGTGACCAGCTCGCGCAGGGCGGTCTTGTACTCGCGATCGACGGTCTTGTCGTACTGGGCCACAGACAGCGCCAGGTCCGCATCGAAGCGGGCGAAGGCATCCAGTGCCTCCTGCACCATCTTGCGCACCTGACCGCCAATGTGGCGCACCTCGACGTAGCCGCGCGGCGACTCGCCTTCCTCGCACAGCTGGATGGCGCGGCGGGCGATCTTCGAGGCTTCGTCGCCGATGCGCTCGAGGTCGATCACCGATTTGGAGATGCTGATGATCAGGCGCAGGTCGGAGGCGGCCGGCTGGCGGCGGGCGAGGATGCGCAGGCATTCCTCGTCGATGTTGCGCTCCATCTGGTTGATCTGGTCGTCGATCTCGCGCACCTGCTGGGCCAGGCCCGAGTCGGCGTCGATCAGCGCGTTGACCGCGTCGTTGACCTGCTTCTCCACCAGGCCGCCCATGGCCAGCAGATGGCTGCGCACATCTTCCAGCTCGGCGTTGAACTGCTGCGAGATGTGATGGGTGAGGCTTTCTTTGTTGATCATGTTCGCTCCGCGAAAGCCGCTGGCTCCGGGCCGCCGGCCTGTGATGTTCTCCGGGAAGTTCTACCGCGCACGCAATACCGCAAAACTAGCCGTAGCGACCGGTGATGTAGTCTTCCGTCTGCTTCTTGGCCGGGTTGGTGAACAGGGTATCGGTATCGCCGAACTCGATCAGCTTGCCCATGTACATGAACGCCGTGTAGTCGGAGACGCGCGCGGCCTGCTGCATGTTGTGGGTGACGATGACGATGGTGAACTTGGACTTCAGCTCGTAGATCAGCTCTTCGATCTTCAGGGTGGAGATCGGGTCCAGTGCCGAGCACGGCTCGTCGAGCAGCAGGACTTCCGGTTCCACGGCGATGGTGCGGGCGATGACCAGACGCTGCTGCTGACCGCCGGAGAGGCCGAGGGCGGATTCGTGCAGGCGGTCCTTCACCTCGTCCCACAGCGCGGCGCCCTTGAGGGCCCACTCGACGGCTTCGTCGAGCACGCGCTTCTTGTTGATGCCCTGGATGCGCAGGCCGTACACCACGTTCTCGTAGATGCTCTTGGGGAACGGGTTGGGCTTCTGGAACACCATGCCGACGCGGCGGCGCAGTTCGGCGACGTCGACGTTCTTGGCGAAGATGTTGTGGCCGTCGAGGAGGATCTCGCCCTTCACGTTGCAACCGTCGACCAGGTCGTTCATACGGTTGAAGCAGCGCAGCAGGGTGGACTTGCCGCAGCCGGACGGGCCGATGAAGGCGGTCACGCGCTGCTTGGGGATGTTCATGCTGACGTCGAACAGTGCCTGCTTCTCGCCGTAGAACAGGCTCAGGCCGGGCACTTCGAGGGCGACGGTCTCGCTCTCCAGGTTCATGCCCTGACGGTCGCCACGGCCGAGCGCGCCGATGTCGATGCCGTGGGTAGCGGTTTCATGTTGCATGTTCAGTCTCCTTGGGAGGCTTGGCGGCGGGCTCGGCCCGCCGCCGGCAGAATCAGTTTTCCAGCGCCTTGTACTTTTCGCGCAGGCGGTTACGAATCGCGATGGCCGAGAAGTTCAGCAGGGCGATCACCATCACCAGCAGCAGCGCGGTGGCGTACACCAGCGGGCGCGCGGCCTCGACGTTCGGGCTCTGGAAGCCGACGTCATAGATGTGGAAGCCCAGGTGCATGATCTTCTGGTCCAGGTGCACGTATGGGTAGTTGCCGTCCACCGGCAGCGCCGGAGCCAGCTTCACCACGCCCACCAGCATCAGCGGCGCCACTTCACCGGCGGCGCGGGCCACGGCGAGGATCAGGCCAGTCATCATCGCCGGGCTGGCCATCGGCAGGACCACTTTCCACAGGGTCTCGGCCTTGGTCGCGCCCAGGGCGAGGGAGCCTTCGCGGGTAGCCCTCGGGATGCGCGCCAGACCTTCCTCGGTGGCGACGATCACCACCGGCACCGCGAGGATGGCCAGGGTCAGCGAGGCCCAGAACAGCCCGGGCGTGCCGAAGGTCGGTGCCGGCAGGGCTTCGGGGAAGAACATCCGGTCGAGCGAACCGCCCAGCACGTAGACGAAGAAGCCCAGGCCGAACACGCCGTAGACGATCGCCGGAACGCCCGCGAGGTTGTTCACCGCGATGCGGATGATGCGGGTCAGCAGGCCCTGGCGAGCGTACTCGCGCAGGTAGACGGCGGCGATCACACCGAACGGGGTGACGATCACGGCCATCACCAGAGTCATCATCACGGTACCGAAGATGGCCGGGAAGATACCGCCCTCGGTGTTCGCCTCGCGCGGGTCGTCGCTCAAGAACTCCCACAGCTTCTTGAAGTAGAAGCCCAGCTTGGCGCCCACGCCCATCTGGTTCGGCTGGTAGGCGTGCACCAGCTTGCCGACGCTGATCTCGGTCTGCTGGCCGGTGGCATCGCGCATGACGATGCTGTCGCGGTTGAACTCATGGTGCAGGCTGTTGAGCTGGTCCTCCAGCACCTTGTACTGGGCGTTCAGCTCGGCGCGACCGGCGGCGATGTCGGCCTCGGCGGCGGCATCCAGCTTGCCATTGAGCTGCAGGCCGCGCTCTTTCAGGCGCAAGCGCTCGAGGCCGTGGTTGATGCCACCGATGTCCTTCTTCTCCAACCGGTAGAGCTTGGCGTAGAGCTCATCGACGCGCGTCAGGCGGGTCTGCAGTTCGGCCAGGGCGCCCGGACCTTCGGCGACCACCTTGCCGTTTTCCTTAACGCTCAGCAGGTAGCCATAGAAGTTGCCCCACTCGCGACGCTCCAGGGTCACCAGCTCGGCCGGATGACGCTTGTCGGCCAGCCACTCGCCGATCACCCAGGAGAAATCGCTGCCGTAGAGGTCGCGGTTGCCCAGCTTGAGCAGCTCGCGGGTCATGAACTCGGGGCCGTTGTCCGGCACCGGCAAACCAGCACCGCGCAGGCGCTCGCGGGGCACCTGTTCGACCTGCACCTCTTCACCGATCAGGGTCTTGGGCGCTTCACCGGGAACGGTATAGCTCGCCTCGATCACGTCCGCCGGCCAGAAGTGGCCGAGACCGCGCACGGCGATCACGGCGAGCAGGCCGATGGTCATGATCACGGCAATGGACACCGCACCGGCGTTCATCCACACCCAGGGAGAACCGCTGGCAAACCACGCTTTGACGGATTCCTGTTTCTGTTTCACGGAACTAGCCTCGTCGGGCGTCGCTTAGAGCGACGCGTATTTCTTGCGCAGGCGCTGACGGATCAGCTCTGCCAGGGTGTTCATCACGAAGGTGAAGGACAGCAGTACCAGTGCCGAGAGGAACAGCACGCGGTAGTGAGTCCCGCCCACCTCCGACTCGGGCATTTCCACCGCGACGTTCGCCGCGAGGGTGCGCATGCCCTGGAAGATGTTCACGTCCATGACCGGGGTGTTGCCGGTGGCCATCAGCACGATCATGGTCTCGCCCACGGCGCGGCCCATGCCGATCATCAGCGCGGAGAAGATGCCCGGGCTGGCGGTCAGGATCACCACGCGGGTCAGCGTCTGCCAGGGCGTGGCGCCCAGGGCCAGGGAGCCGTAGGTCAGGCTGCGCGGCACGCTGAAGATGGCGTCTTCGGCGATGGAGAAGATGTTCGGGATCACCGCGAAGCCCATCGCCAGGCCGACCACCAGGGCGTTGCGCTGGTCGTAGGTGATGCCCAGGTCATGGCTGATCCACAGGCGCATGTCGCCGCCGAAGAACAGGGTCTCCAGGTGCGGGCTCATCCACAGGGCGAAGGCGCCGGTGGCGAGGACCACGGGGATCAGGATCGCCGCTTCCCAGCCGGCCGGCAGGCTCAGGCGGATGCGCTCGGGCAGGCGGCTCCAGATCAGGCCGGCAGCCAGGATGCCCAGCGGCGTGAGCAGCAGCAGGCTGAAGATGCCCGGCAGGTGGCCTTCGACGTACGGCGCGAGGAACAGGCCGGCGAAGAAGCCGAGGATCACGGTCGGCAGCGCCTCCATCAACTCGATCACCGGCTTGACCTTGCGGCGCATGCCCGGGGCCATGAAGTAGGCGGTGTAGACGGCGGCGGCAATCGCCAGCGGAGCCGCGAGGATCATCGCGTAGAAGGCCGCCTTCAGGGTACCGAAGGTCAGCGGCGACAGGCTCAGCTTGGGCTCGAAGTCGGTGGTCGCGGCAGTGGACTGCCAGACGTAACCCGGCTTGTCGTAGCTCTCGTACCAGACCTTGCCCCACAGCGCGCTCCAGGACACTTCCGGGTGCGGGTTGTTGACGCTGAAGCGGCGCAGCTCGCCACCCTGTTCGACGATCAGGCGGTTGGCGCGCGGCGAGAGAGCCATCAGGCCGGTCGACGGAGCAACATTCTCCACCAGCAGGGTGCGGTGCGCAGTGCTGTGGAAGATACCGAGGTTGCCCTGCCTGTCGAGCGCCAGGAAGCCTTTGCGGCGCTGTTCGGGAGCGATGCCGGTCACCGGCTGGTCACCCAGCTTGAAGTCACGCACATGGGACAGGCGCGGCTCGCCATCCTCGCCACGGGCCATGAACCACTGACCGATTCCACCCTTGGAGTCGCCGATCATCAGCGAGATGCCGCCCAGCAACTGGCTGCTGGCGGTCACTTCGGCGGAGGCGTCGTCGAGCAGCTTGTAGCGGCCGTTGAGCTGGTGAGTGCTCAGGTCGAACACGTCGGCCTGGGCGCGGCCGTTGATCACATAGAGCCACTGCTTGCGCGGATCCATGTAGATCGCCTTCACCGGCTCGGCGATCTGCGGCAGGTTGATGCGCTCCTCTTCCAGCGAGGTTTCGCCAGTCAGCATGTTTTCCTGACTGGTCAGGCTGAGCAGGAGCATCTGGCTACCGGTCGAGGCGGCCAGCAGCAAGCCTTCATCACCCGAGACGATCGCTACGTGCTCCAGCGGGCGCCCCTGGGAATCCAGGTTGATGGCCGCCTCGCCATAGGGGTAGCTGATCTGCGGGGTGATGGTTTTCTTGTTGTCCGGATAGGTGACCTTGTAGGTGTGCTTGAACACCAGCACCTGGCCGTTGGACAGGCCCAGCGCCACGGTCGGATGACCCGGCTGGTCTTCGGCGATGGAGGTCACGCTGCTACCGGCAGGCAGCTTGAGCGCGACACGGTCCATTTCGTCGCCTTTCTTCGCGTCGAAGAACACCACCTCGCCGTTGGCGGCGATGCGCATGCCCACCATGTTCTGCTCTTCGATGCTCAGCAGTAGCGGCGCCTGCGCCGTCTTCAGCCAGGCCGGAGCCAGGGGGTCGCGCGCCTCCAGCGTGGCGCCGCGGAACAGCGGCAGCACAACGTAGGCGAGGTAGAAGAAAATCAGGGTAATGGCGGCCAGGACGGCGAGGCCGCCAACCAGCACGTACCAGCGGGTGAGTCGATCCTTGAGCGCACGCATGCGACGCTTGCGCTGTAGCGCAGGCGTATTGAAATCGATCCGCTCGGGGAGAGAAGAAGTCATCGGGGAGTTGGCCAGGTCGTTCATGCAGTGACACCCTAGCGGCTCTGTGTGACAGAAAGATGACATGGAGGTGACGCGACAAAGCCCACCAGCAGAGCCATGCTGGCGGGCCCGGTCGGGTTGGCGTCAGCCCATGCCGGGCGGCGCTGGCCGCCCGGTTGGCGGGCTGATTACAGACCCAGCTCCTTGCTCGCTTTTTCCGCGACTTTCGCCGGCAGCGGGATGTAGCCGTCTTTCACGACAACCTGCTGGCCGGACTTGGAGAGCACCATCTTCAGGAACTGGGCTTCCAGCGGGTTCAGCGGCTTGTTCGGCGCCTTGTTGACGTAGACGTAGAGGAAGCGCGACAGCGGGTAGGTGCCGTTCAGGGCGTTCGCCTCATTGTCCTCGACGAACTCGCCGCCTGCCTTCTTGGCCAGGGCAACGGTCTTCACGCTGGCGGTCTTGTAACCGATACCGGAGTAGCCCACGCCGTTCAGCGACTGGCTGACCGACTGAACCACGGAAGCCGAACCCGGCTGCTCGTTCACGTTCGGCTTGTAGTCGCCTTTGCACAGGGCTTCTTCCTTGAAGTAGCCGTAGGTGCCGGAGACGGAGTTACGGCCGAACAGTTGCACCGGCTTGTTGGCCCAGTCGCCGGTCAGGCCCAAATCGCCCCAGGTCTTCACTTCCGACTTGCCGCCGCACAGGCGGGTGGAGGAGAAGATGGCGTCGACCTGCTGCATGGTCAGGCCTTTGATGGGGTTGTCCTTGTGCACGAAGATGGCCAGGGCGTCCACGGCAACCGGAACAGCAGTCGGCTTGTAGCCGTACTTCTGCTCGAAGGCCTGCAGCTCGACATCCTTCATCTTGCGGCTCATCGGGCCCAGGTTGGCAGTACCCTCGGTCAGAGCCGGCGGTGCGGTGGAAGAGCCGGCGGCCTGGATCTGCACGTTCACGTTCGGGTACAGGCGCTTGTACTCTTCGGCCCACATGGTCATCAGGTTGGCCAGAGTGTCGGAGCCGACGCTCGACAGGTTGCCCGACACACCGCTGGCTTTTTGGTATTCCGGCAGAGCCGGATCAATTGCGGCAACCGCACTAGCAGTGCCTACGCCCGCGGCGACAAAAGTCAGGGCCGCCATCAAACGCTTGAGTTTCATGCCTTGCTCCTTGAGGAGAATGGGGTTGGATGGAACGGGGGCCAGTATCGTCAGGCCGCATGAAGACTCTATGACGCGAATGTGACAGTTGGATGAAATGCCATCAGCGAATTACGCAAGCGTCATGGCCGGGGAAAACAGCCACAGAACAGCAGTGAAAAACGTATCCCAGAGCCACCGAAGCGATCTGTACGCTCGCAGGAGCGAGCTTGCTCGCGAACCAGACCAGCCCAGCACGCCGTCATAACCGATGAAATGCAGCCATAGAGCATCCATTCGCCACCGCCCCCATCATCGAGAACTCGCAGGGCATTGCACCCGTAGGAGCGGACGCTGTCCGCGATGACTTCAAGCTCGCAGCGGGTTGATCGGTTCGCGAGCAAGCACGCTCCTACGAGGAACCGACCCGCCTCAAATCGGCCACAGCCTCAATCCGCTTTTGTAGGAGCGAACAGTCCGCACAATCGCCCCAGGCTGGCTACCGAGCGCCACATCACCTGGCTCACTTTCCCGCGCGCAAAAGCAAAGCCCCGACCAGCAGTGCTGATCAGGGGCTTTGGGATAGGAGCTTGACGATGACCTACTCTCACATGGGGAAACCCCACACTACCATCGGCGATGCGTCGTTTCACTACTGAGTTCGGGATGGGATCAGGTGGTTCCAACGCTCTATGGTCGTCAAGCAATTCTTTCGGACGCTCGTGGCTTGCGCACACGCTCATCCCGATTCGGGTATGTGACAGGTAATTTGCGGTTCTCACGAACTTTCGGTTCGTTACGTCTTCACCGTACAACACGCAAATTGTTTGGGTGTTATATGGTCAAGCCTCACGGGCAATTAGTATCGGTTAGCTCAACGCCTCACAGCGCTTACACACCCGACCTATCAACGTCGTAGTCTTCGACGGCCCTTCAGGGGACTCAAGGTCCCAGTGAGATCTCATCTTGAGGCTAGTTTCCCGCTTAGATGCTTTCAGCGGTTATCTATTCCGAACATAGCTACCCGGCAATGCCACTGGCGTGACAACCGGAACACCAGAGGTTCGTCCACTCCGGTCCTCTCGTACTAGGAGCAGCCCCTCTCAAATCTCAAACGTCCACGGCAGATAGGGACCGAACTGTCTCACGACGTTCTAAACCCAGCTCGCGTACCACTTTAAATGGCGAACAGCCATACCCTTGGGACCGGCTTCAGCCCCAGGATGTGATGAGCCGACATCGAGGTGCCAAACACCGCCGTCGATATGAACTCTTGGGCGGTATCAGCCTGTTATCCCCGGAGTACCTTTTATCCGTTGAGCGATGGCCCTTCCATACAGAACCACCGGATCACTAAGACCTACTTTCGTACCTGCTCGACGTGTCTGTCTCGCAGTCAAGCGCGCTTTTGCCTTTATACTCTGCGACCGATTTCCGACCGGTCTGAGCGCACCTTCGTACTCCTCCGTTACTCTTTAGGAGGAGACCGCCCCAGTCAAACTGCCCACCATACACTGTCCTCGATCCGGATGACGGACCAGAGTTAGAACCTCAAGCATGCCAGGGTGGTATTTCAAGGATGGCTCCACGCGAACTGGCGTCCACGCTTCAAAGCCTCCCACCTATCCTACACAAGCAGGCTCAAAGTCCAGTGCAAAGCTACAGTAAAGGTTCACGGGGTCTTTCCGTCTAGCCGCGGATACACTGCATCTTCACAGCGATTTCAATTTCACTGAGTCTCGGGTGGAGACAGCGCCGCCATCGTTACGCCATTCGTGCAGGTCGGAACTTACCCGACAAGGAATTTCGCTACCTTAGGACCGTTATAGTTACGGCCGCCGTTTACCGGGGCTTCGATCAAGAGCTTCGCTTTCGCTAACCCCATCAATTAACCTTCCGGCACCGGGCAGGCGTCACACCCTATACGTCCACTTTCGTGTTTGCAGAGTGCTGTGTTTTTAATAAACAGTCGCAGCGGCCTGGTATCTTCGACCGACATGGGCTTACGCAGTAAATGCTTCACCCTCATCGGCGCACCTTCTCCCGAAGTTACGGTGCCATTTTTGCCTAGTTCCTTCACCCGAGTTCTCTCAAGCGCCTTGGTATTCTCTACCCAACCACCTGTGTCGGTTTGGGGTACGGTTCCTAGTTACCTGAAGCTTAGAAGCTTTTCCTGGAAGCATGGCATCAACCACTTCGCTCTCTAAAAGAAAGCTCGTCATCAGCTCTCGGCCTTGAACACCCGGATTTGCCTAAGTGTTCGGCCTACCACCTTAAACTTGGACAACCAACGCCAAGCTGGCCTAGCCTTCTCCGTCCCTCCATCGCAGTAACTAGAAGTACAGGAATATTAACCTGTTTCCCATCGACTACGCTCTTCAGCCTCGCCTTAGGGACCGACTAACCCTGCGTCGATTAACGTTGCGCAGGAACCCTTGGTCTTTCGGCGTGGGAGTTTTTCACTCCCATTGTCGTTACTCATGTCAGCATTCGCACTTCTGATACCTCCAGCAAGCTTCTCAACTCACCTTCACAGGCTTACAGAACGCTCCTCTACCGCGCATCTTGCGATGCACCCGTAGCTTCGGTGTATGGTTTGAGCCCCGTTACATCTTCCGCGCAGGCCGACTCGACTAGTGAGCTATTACGCTTTCTTTAAAGGGTGGCTGCTTCTAAGCCAACCTCCTAGCTGTCTAAGCCTTCCCACATCGTTTACCACTTAACCATAACTTTGGGACCTTAGCTGACGGTCTGGGTTGTTTCCCTTTTCACGACGGACGTTAGCACCCGCCGTGTGTCTCCCACGCTGACACTTCCAGGTATTCGGAGTTTGCATCGGTTTGGTAAGTCGGGATGACCCCCTAGCCGAAACAGTGCTCTACCCCCTGGAGTGATACGTGAGGCGCTACCTAAATAGCTTTCGAGGAGAACCAGCTATCTCCGAGCTTGATTAGCCTTTCACTCCGATCCACAAGTCATCCCCTGCCTTTTTCAACGGAAGTGGGTTCGGTCCTCCAGTCAGTGTTACCTAACCTTCAACCTGCTCATGGATAGATCGCCCGGTTTCGGGTCTATACCCAGCGACTAAAACGCCCTATTAAGACTCGCTTTCGCTACGCCTTCCCTATTCGGTTAAGCTCGCCACTGAATATAAGTCGCTGACCCATTATACAAAAGGTACGCAGTCACCTAACAAGTAGGCTCCCACTGCTTGTACGCATACGGTTTCAGGTTCTATTTCACTCCCCTCTCCGGGGTTCTTTTCGCCTTTCCCTCACGGTACTGGTTCACTATCGGTCAGTCAGTAGTATTTAGCCTTGGAGGATGGTCCCCCCATATTCAGACAAAGTTTCTCGTGCTCCGTCCTACTCGATTTCACTTCAAAGAACCTTTCACATACGGGGCTATCACCCACTATGGCCGCACTTTCCAGAGCGTTCTGTTAGATTCAAAGAAGCTTAAGGGCTAGTCCCCGTTCGCTCGCCACTACTAAGGGAATCTCGGTTGATTTCTTTTCCTCAGGGTACTTAGATGTTTCAGTTCCCCTGGTTCGCCTCTTGCACCTATGGATTCAGTACAAGATACCTAGGTTATCCCAGGTGGGTTTCCCCATTCAGAGATCTCCGGATCAAAGTCTGTTTGCCGACTCCCCGAAGCTTATCGCAGGCTACCACGTCTTTCATCGCCTCTGACTGCCAAGGCATCCACCGTATGCGCTTCTTCACTTGACCATATAACCCCAAGCAATCTGGTTATTGTCTCGAACGTGAAGACGACATTCGCCGAAAATTCGCGCTTGAACTCGCAAATTTTACCTTGACTTGAATAATCACCAGTGAAAGAGATTATTCAGTCTACTTCTATCACATACCCAAATTTTTAAAGAACGGTTCTGGCACAAAGACCAGACAGCAAGGTTCGTTCACCGAACATTCCTGTCTGAGCTTTCGACGATTAATGGTGGAGCCAAGGAGGATCGAACTCCTGACCTCCTGCGTGCAAAGCAGGCGCTCTCCCAGCTGAGCTATGGCCCCATCGGATCAGCAGCACACCACAACAATTGGTGGGTCTGGGCAGATTCGAACTGCCGACCTCACCCTTATCAGGGGTGCGCTCTAACCAACTGAGCTACAGACCCAATCGTTCGGGCTTTGGCAGCTTGTCGACCTCACCCGCTCTCTATCCAAGAGCCGGGGGCGCGCTCAAACCAACCGAGCAGCAAACCTATCGTCTAACCAGTGAATCAAGCAATTCGTGTGGGAGCTTATGAAGAAGCTGAGATCTTCGATTAAGGAGGTGATCCAGCCGCAGGTTCCCCTACGGCTACCTTGTTACGACTTCACCCCAGTCATGAATCACTCCGTGGTAACCGTCCCCCTTGCGGTTAGACTAGCTACTTCTGGAGCAACCCACTCCCATGGTGTGACGGGCGGTGTGTACAAGGCCCGGGAACGTATTCACCGTGACATTCTGATTCACGATTACTAGCGATTCCGACTTCACGCAGTCGAGTTGCAGACTGCGATCCGGACTACGATCGGTTTTATGGGATTAGCTCCACCTCGCGGCTTGGCAACCCTCTGTACCGACCATTGTAGCACGTGTGTAGCCCTGGCCGTAAGGGCCATGATGACTTGACGTCATCCCCACCTTCCTCCGGTTTGTCACCGGCAGTCTCCTTAGAGTGCCCACCATAACGTGCTGGTAACTAAGGACAAGGGTTGCGCTCGTTACGGGACTTAACCCAACATCTCACGACACGAGCTGACGACAGCCATGCAGCACCTGTGTTCCGATTCCCGAAGGCACTCCCGCATCTCTGCAGGATTCCGGACATGTCAAGGCCAGGTAAGGTTCTTCGCGTTGCTTCGAATTAAACCACATGCTCCACCGCTTGTGCGGGCCCCCGTCAATTCATTTGAGTTTTAACCTTGCGGCCGTACTCCCCAGGCGGTCGACTTATCGCGTTAGCTGCGCCACTAAGATCTCAAGGATCCCAACGGCTAGTCGACATCGTTTACGGCGTGGACTACCAGGGTATCTAATCCTGTTTGCTCCCCACGCTTTCGCACCTCAGTGTCAGTATCAGTCCAGGTGGTCGCCTTCGCCACTGGTGTTCCTTCCTATATCTACGCATTTCACCGCTACACAGGAAATTCCACCACCCTCTACCGTACTCTAGTCAGGCAGTTATGGATGCAGTTCCCAGGTTGAGCCCGGGGATTTCACATCCATCTTACCAAACCACCTACGCGCGCTTTACGCCCAGTAATTCCGATTAACGCTTGCACCCTTCGTATTACCGCGGCTGCTGGCACGAAGTTAGCCGGTGCTTATTCTGTTGGTAACGTCAAAACAGCAAGGTATTAACTTACTGCCCTTCCTCCCAACTTAAAGTGCTTTACAATCCGAAGACCTTCTTCACACACGCGGCATGGCTGGATCAGGCTTTCGCCCATTGTCCAATATTCCCCACTGCTGCCTCCCGTAGGAGTCTGGACCGTGTCTCAGTTCCAGTGTGACTGATCATCCTCTCAGACCAGTTACGGATCGTCGCCTTGGTAGGCCTTTACCCCACCAACTAGCTAATCCGACCTAGGCTCATCTGATAGCGCAAGGCCCGAAGGTCCCCTGCTTTCTCCCGTAGGACGTATGCGGTATTAGCGTTCCTTTCGAAACGTTGTCCCCCACTACCAGGCAGATTCCTAGGCATTACTCACCCGTCCGCCGCTGAATCATGGAGCAAGCTCCACTCATCCGCTCGACTTGCATGTGTTAGGCCTGCCGCCAGCGTTCAATCTGAGCCATGATCAAACTCTTCAGTTCAATACTGCTTGGGTTTTGCGAAAACCCTAAACTTGGCTCAGCAATCGCATGCTCAATTTAATGAGCTAAAACTCTCGAATTCACGAGTGTTACTTGCGTTGCTGATAATCAGTCGATCATCAGTCTTACATCACAAGCACCCACACGAATTGCTTGATTCGACTTGTTAAAGAGCAGTTGGTTAAGGCTTTCGCTTCAACCGAGGCGCGCATTCTACGCTAACCTCTCTTTCCGTCAAGCTTTATTTTTCGAAAATTTCTTTTCTACTCAATCGCTTGTGCTTCTGCGAAGGAAACCTTCGCATCAGCGGGAGGCGCATTCTACAGCGATCAAACTCGCTGTCAAGCACCTCGATGATCTTCTTTCAACCGCTGCCGGAGCGGCGAGCTGAAAGCGGCAAGTGACCCACCCGCCTGACCACCACCCTCAACTAGAGATTCTGTAAGTGCTTGATTTTCAAGCTCTTTCAGCGCTTCGTCGCTGGGAGTGATGCGCATTATAGGGACTTGAAGCGACCCGTCAACGACTTTTTCAAACTTTCTGCAAAAAACTGTCTGATCGATCAGTTTATGGCCATTCCCTGCCCTACCAACCTGCGCTCCTGGCGCAACAGGTAAGCACCCACCAGCAGGCCAACCACGCACAATGCTACAACGTAGTAGGCCGGCCCCAGCGGGTCTTCCTTCATGAGGAGAGCAACCACCATGGGCGTCAGGCCACCGAAGATGGCGTAGGCCAGGTTGTAGGAGAAGGACAGGCCGGTGAAGCGCACCACCGGTGGGAAGGCATTCACCATGACATAGGGCACTGCGCCGATGACACCGACGCACAGGCCGGTCACCGCATATAGAGGGAATAGCCAGTCCGGATGCACCTTGAGGCTGGCATAGAAGGTCCAGGAGACGACGCCCAGCAGGATGCTGCCATATATAAAGGTGCGGCCTGCACCGAAACGATCTGCCAGGCGTCCGGCAAGAATGCAGCCGACGCTGAGGAAGACGATGGCCAGGCTATTGGCCCTCAAGGCGGTCGCCGCGTCGAAACCGTACACGGTCTGCAGTACCGATGGGGTCATCAGGATCACCACGACGATGGCGGCCGAGAGCACCCAGGTCAGCAGCATGGACAGCACCACCGCCGGTCGATGTTCGCGCACCACCACGCCCAGCGGGACGTCCTCGGCCAGTTGCTTGCGCAGTTGCAGCTCGGCGAATACCGGCGTCTCGTGCAGCCAGCGGCGCAGGTAGACGGAGAACAGGCCGAAGATGCCGCCCAGCAGGAAGGGAATCCGCCAGGCATAGCCCTGCACTTCCTCGGCGCTGTAAACGCTGTTGATCAGGGTTGCCACCAACGAACCGATGAGGATCCCGGCGGTCAGACCCGAGGTGAGTGTGCCGCAGGCATAGCCCACATGACGGTGCGGAACGTGCTCGGCGACGAAGACCCAGGCGCCCGGTACTTCACCGCCGATGGCGGCGCCCTGGATGACGCGCAGCAGCAACAGGGCCAACGGCGCCCAGATGCCGATCTGCGCATAGGTGGGCAGCAGGCCCATGATCAGTGTGGGCACCGCCATCAGGAAGATGCTCAGGGTGAACATCTTCTTGCGGCCCAGCAGGTCGCCGAAGTGGGCCATGACTACCCCGCCCAGCGGCCGGGCCAGGTAACCGGCGGCGAACAGGCCGAAGGTCTGCAGCTGGCGCAGCCATTCGGGCATGTCGGCAGGGAAGAACAGCTTGCCGACCACGGTGGCGAAGAAGACGAAGATAATGAAGTCGTAGAATTCCAGGGCGCCACCCAGAGCAGACAGGGACAGGGTCTTGTAGTCGCTGCGGGTCAACGGACGTGACGCGGGCGCGGCAGGAGCGTTCACAGAAGGCATTGTGATTATTCTCGGCAGGCAAGGCAGATGACGGCGGCAGCGGGCCACCGGAGCCGAACCATAGCAAATTGCACGGAGACGACACAGGCATGCCCGGCCCGGTGCAAACTCGAAACCCTACGGTCGTCGTAGAGGTTCTTGCTCTATATAATGCAGCCAGGCCGATCAAAAGCTGTCCCAAGGCCTTGCGCCGACAGGTGTCTTGGGAGAGTTTTTCCACAACCTCACCATGAGAACGCCGGGGGCAAGAGGCCCTGAACTATGATCGAGCTCGAACAAGAAGATCCCATCCCGCAGGGTGACCTTGCCCTGCAGATTACGGCCCTGCCGCGCGAGACCAACGGCTTCGGCGACATCTTCGGTGGTTGGCTGGTAGCACAGATGGATCTCGCCGGTACCGCAATGGCCAGCCGCATCGCCGGCGGCCGCGTCGCTACCGTGGCGATTGACCGCATGGCCTTCCTGGTCCCGGTCGCCGTTGGCGCGCAGCTCTCCTTCTATACGCAATCGCTGGAAGTCGGCCGCAGTTCGATCCGCATGCTGGTCGAGGTCTGGAGCGACGATCCGCTGTCCAGCGAATGGCGCAAGGTCACCGAGGCGGTATTCGTCTTCGTCGCTATCGACGGCAGTGGCCGTACCCGCCCGGTTCCACCGCGTCGTGGTTGAAAACTGAAACGCCGGCTATTGCCGGCGTTTTCGTCTTTGCGCTTCGGAATCAGCGCAGTGATTTTCCGCGTACCGGAGCACCATTGGCCTTGTAGTAGTCGGCGGTACTGCGGGGCAGCGCCTCGCGGCCACGGACCTTATCGGCGATCTTCTCGGCCATCATGATGGTGGTGGCGTTGAGGTTGCCGGTAATGATCAGCGGCATGATCGAGGCATCGACCACGCGCAGCCCCTGCATCCCGTGTACACGGCCTTCGCCATCGACCACCGCCATGTCGTCCTCGCCCATCTTGCAGGAGCAGGAGGGGTGGAAGGCGGTTTCCGCATGTTCACGCACGAAGGCATCCAGGTCGGCATCGCTGTGCTTGTCCAGGCCCGGGCTGAGCTCGCGGCCACGGAAGGGGTCGAGCGCCGGCTGGTTCATGATCTCGCGGGTGACGCGGATCGCATCGCGAAACTCCTGCCAGTCCTGTTCGGTGGACATGTAGTTGAACAGGATGCTCGGGTGCTTGCGCGGATCACGGGACGTCAGGTTGATGCGGCCGCGACTGGGCGAACGCATGGAGCCCACGTGGGCCTGGAAGCCATGCTCCTTCACCGCGTTGCTGCCGTTGTAGTTAATCGCCACCGGCAGGAAGTGGTACTGGATGTTCGGCCACTCGAACTCCGGACGGGTACGGATGAAGCCACCGGCTTCGAACTGGTTGCTCGCGCCCAGGCCGGTGCCGAGGAACATCCACTCCGCGCCGATCTGCGGCTGGTTCCACCATTGCAGCGCCGGGTACAGCGAGACCGGCTGCTTGCAGGCGTACTGCAGGTACATCTCCAGGTGGTCCTGGAGGTTCCGGCCGACGCCGGGTAGGTCATGCACCACCTCGATGCCCAGGTCACGCAGCAGCGCGGATGGGCCGACGCCGGAGCGCTGCAGCAGTTGCGGAGAAGCGATGGCCCCCGAGCACACCAGCACTTCGCGACGGGCGCGGACTTCCTTCAGGGCGTTGTCATCGCCGTGCAGATAGGTCGCCCCGATGGCGCGCTTGCCGCTGAACAGGATGCGGTCGGTCAGGGCGTGGGTGACGATGGTCAGGTTCGGCCGCTCGCGGGCCTGGTCCAGGTAGCCGCGCGCGGTGCTGGCGCGACGGCCCTGCGGAGTGACGGTGCGGTCCATCGGACCGAAGCCTTCCTGCTGGTAGCCGTTGAGATCTTCGGTACGTGGATAACCGGCCTGCACGCCGGCGTCCACCATCGCATGGAACAACGGGTTGTTGCCGGCCTTGGGCGTGGTGACGCTCACCGGGCCGCTGCCGCCGTGGAAGTCGTTGGGACCGATGTCGCGGGTCTCGGCCTTGCGGAAGTACGGCAGGCAGTCGAGATAGGTCCAGTCTTCCAGGCCCTTGGCCTGCGCCCAGCCGTCGAAGTCCATGGCGTTGCCGCGGATGTAGCACATGCCGTTGATCAGCGAGGAGCCACCCAGGCCCTTGCCGCGACCGCACTCCATGCGGCGGTTGTTCATGTGCGGCTCGGGGTCGGTCACATAGGCCCAGTTGTAGCGGCGGCCCTGCAGCGGGTAGGCCAGCGCGGCCGGCATCTGGGTGCGGAAGTCGGCGCGGTAGTCCGGGCCGCCGGCTTCCAGCAGCAGGACGCTGACGTCGGCGTCCTCGGTCAGGCGAGTCGCCAATACGTTACCGGCAGAGCCGGCGCCAATGATGATGTAGTCGTATTCCTGGGACATGCAGGCCTTCCTCTTTTTCAGGCACGACACCGCCCGCGACGCGTGCGCGCCGGTGTCTGCGTATTCGGGATGGCCGGTGGTCAGGGAGTGGGGCCTGCGACCGGCCGTTCAGGGCTCGCTCGCGGCGGTCAGAACACCGAGGCGTAGTCGCCCAGCTCTACCTGCACGGATTTGATGCGAGTGTAGTGAGCCAGGGTGGTCAGACCGTTCTCACGACCGACACCCGATTGCTTGTACCCGCCAACCGGCATCTCGGCCGGCGACTCGCCCCAGGTGTTGATCCAGCAGATGCCCGCTTCCAGACGGTGGATCGCGCGGTGCGCGCGGGCCAGGTCCTGGGTGACGACGCCGGCGGCCAGGCCGTACTCGGTGTCGTTGGCGCGGCGGATGGCCTCGTCTTCGCTGTCGTAGACGAGGATGCTCATGACCGGCCCGAAGATTTCCTCGCGGACGATGGTCATGTCGTCGCGACAATCGGTGAACACGGTCGGCGCGACGTAGGCGCCCTTGCCGAACTCGCCCTGGGTGACGCGCTCGCCACCGCACAGCAGGCGGGCCTTCTGTTCCTTGCCGGACTCGATGTAGGAGAGAACGCTCTCCATGTGCGGGAAGCTGACCAGCGGACCGAAGTTGGTGCTTTCATCCTGCGGGCTGCCCAGGCGGATGCGCTTCACGCGCTCCAGCACCTTGGCCTCGAAACGCGCCTGCAGGTTGCGCGGGATGAACACGCGGGTACCGTTGGTACACACCTGGCCGGAGCTGAAGAAGTTGGCCATCACGGCGATGTCGGCGGCGCGGTCGAGGTTGGCGTCCTCGAAGATGATCAACGGCGACTTGCCGCCCAGCTCCATCGTGACCTCCTTGAGCGAGGAGCTCGAGGCGCTGGCCATGACCTTCTTGCCGGTGGAGGTGCCGCCGGTGAAGGAAATCTTCTCGATCAGCGGATGCTCGGTCAGCCACTGGCCGACTTCGCGGCCGCTGCCGGTAAGCACATTGAACACGCCATCGGGCAGGCCGGCCTCGGTGTAGATCTCGGCGAGTTTCAGCGCGGTCAGCGGGGTGACCTCGCTGGGCTTGAAGATCATCGCGTTGCCGGCAGCCAGGGCCGGGGCGGATTTCCACAGGGCGATCTGGATCGGGTAGTTCCAGGCGCCGATGCCGGCGACCACGCCCAGCGGTTCGCGGCGGGTGTAGACGAAACTGGTCTCGCGCAGCGGGATCTGTTCGCCCTCGATGGCGGGCACCAGGCCGGCGTAGTACTCGAGCACGTCGGCGCCGGTGACGATGTCGACGAAGCGGGTCTCGGCCAGCGGCTTGCCGGTGTCGAGGGTTTCCAGCTCGGCGAGCTCGTCATTGCGCTCGCGGAGGATGTCCACGGCGCGACGCAGGATGCGCGAGCGCTGCATGGCGGTCATCGCCGCCCAGACTTTCTGCCCTTCCACCGCCGCCTGCACGGCGCGCTCGACGTCGTCTTTCGACGCGCGCTGCACCTGGGCGAGGACTTCCCCATTGGCCGGATTGATGGTCTCGAAGGTGGCGCCGCTGGTGGCTTCCACGTAGCGACCGCCAATGTAGAGCTTCTGTACTTCGAATCGAGCCATGAGGTAGGTGTCCTCTCTTATAAGGTGTCAGTGCGCAAGGCTGGCGCGGCGGGCTATCCCGTCTGTTTCGCCAGTTGTTGGTCGAGGTAGTCGTAAGCGATGGCCAGCGCCTGCCGGGTGTCGAAGGCATCGCCCGAGAGCGCGCCCCGCAGCCACAGTCCATCGATCAGTGCAGCCAGTCCACGGGCCGCCGAGCGCGCCTGGGTGATCGGCAATACCCGGCGAAACTCGCAGCACAGGTTCGAATACAACCGGTGGTCGTTGATCCGCTGCAGGCGGCGCAACGACGGCTGGTGCATGCTGGCTGCCCAGAACGCCAGCCAGGTTTTCATCGCCGGCCCGTTGACCTGGCTCGCATCGAAGTTGCCTTCGATGATCGCGCGCAGGTGCGAACGCGGTTCGTCAGTCTTCAAGGCCTTGCGGCGTTCGCCGACGGCCTTGCTCAACGCCAGCATCAGGTGGCGCATGGTCGCTTCCAGGAGACCGTTCTTGTCCTGGAAGTAGTGGCTGATGATGCCGTTGGAAACCCCCGCCAGGCGGGCGATCAGGGCAATGCTGGCGTCACCCATGCCCACCTGGTCCACCGCTTCGAGCGTGGCGTGGATCAGTTGGGAGCGGCGAATCGGCTGCATACCGACCTTGGGCATTTCGTATCTCCTCTTCGCCTGGACGTACCTGTACCGTCCGGCGACTTCTTGGGCCAGTCTATTTTGTTTTTATTGAACGTTCAATCAACTAAGAATAAGCTGCGCCTCGTGAATCGCTCCGAGCCTTGCGTGCATGCGGGCCCGCGCCGTTCATCACCGCGCCGCTTTCCAACCCCCAAGGATCGCAGAATCCGGGCCGGAAGTGTCGCGGCGGCAATGCTGTGTCTGTGGTCAGCGGCCCGTCGCCGTGCCTTACGCACCGTCGCCGGCCGCCATGCGTTCACTGTCATGGGGTCATCCTCCAAATGAGTACTGCTTCGCCAATAAAAACAAACGAGCAGGTACGTCTGAATCCGATCGTGTTCTACGGTTCCACCGCGCTGATCCTGGTTCTGACCGCCGCCCTCATTCTCTTCCCCGACAGCGCCGGCGCGCTCCTGGGCCGCACGCAGGCCTGGCTGTCGCACAGCTTTGGCTGGTATTACATGCTGGTCATCGGTGCCTATCTGTTCTTCGTCATCTGGGTCGCGTTCTCGCGCTACGGCCAGCTGAAACTCGGCGCCGACCACGAGAAGCCGGACTTCAGCTACGGCGCCTGGGCCGGCATGCTGTTTTCTTCCGGCATCGGCATCTCGCTGCTGTACTTCGCCGCCTCCGAGCCCATCGACCACCTCTACCATCCACCGGAAGGCGCCGCCGGCAGCCCGCAGGCGGCCCGCCAGGCGCTGCAGCTGACCTTCCTGCACTGGGGCGTGCACGGCTGGGCGATCTACGCGCTGGTCGGCCTCGCCGTCGGCTACTTCGCCTACCGTCACCGCCAGCCGCTGGCCCTGCGTTCGGCGCTGCTGCCGATTCTCGGCGAGCGTTGGGTCAAGGGCGGCGCCGGCCATGCGGTGGACTGCTTCGGCATCTTCGTCACCCTGTTGGGCCTGGTGACCAACCTGGGTATCGGCGCGCTGCAGGTGTCCTCGGGCATCGAATACCTGACCGGCATGGAGCACTCGAAAACCACCCTGCTGATCGTGCTGCTGGTAATGAGCCTGGTGGCCACCCTGGCCGCGGTCTCGGGTATCGAGAAAGGCATCCGCCGGCTGTCCAACCTGAACATCGTGCTGTTCAGCTCGCTGCTGCTGTTCGTACTGGTCTGCGGCTCCACCCTGGAGTTGCTCAACGGCTTCGTGCAGAACCTGGGCGACTACCTCAACGGGCTGGTACTCAAGACCTTCGACCTCTACGTCTACACCGGCGGCGGCGCCGGCAAGAACGAGGAGTGGCTGGGCCTGTGGACCCTGTTCTACTGGGCCTGGTGGATTTCCTGGGCGCCCTTCGTCGGTATGTTCATCGCCCGCATTTCCCGGGGCCGCACCGTGCGCGAACTGGTCATGGGCGTACTGTTGATCCCGCTGGGCTTCACCCTCGCCTGGCTCTCGGTGTTCGGCAACAGCGCGATGGACCTGGTGATGAACCACGGCGCCGTCGACCTGGGCAAGGCCGCGCTGGAGCAGCCGTCGATGTCGATCTACCTGCTGCTGGAACACTACCCCTTCGCCAAGATCGTGATCGGCCTGTCGATCTTCGTCGGCTTCGTGCTCTTCCTCACCCCGGCCGACTCCGGCTCGGTGATGCTGGCCAACCTGTCGCGCCAGGGCGGCGACCTCGACGAAGACGCCCCGCACTGGCTGCGCATCCTCTGGTCGGCAGTGATCACCCTGGTGACCATCGGCCTGCTGTTCGCCGGCAACTTCACCGCCATGCAAACGGTGGTGGTGCTGGCCGGCCTGCCGTTCTCGGCGGTGCTGATCCTGTTCATGTTCGGCCTCTACAAGGCCATGAAGGCGGATTACGAGGCACTGCACGGCCGCGCCTCGCCGCCGGCACTGGCGCCAACCACCTGATCTCCCCAGCGGCGCCCCCGAGCGCTGCTCGCCTGCCTCGGCAGGCCCTTTCGCCCGGCCGCGTGCCGGGCTTTTCTTTTCCGATCGTTGATCTGGACCGCTCAAGCGCAAGCCCTGGCGAGCGACTATGGTTTCAGCGACACCTCTCGGGAGACGGACATGAGCGACAACCCCCTCTGGCAAGCCCTCGGCCAGCACTGGAAATGGATTGCCCTGCGCGGCGTGGCCGCGGTGGTCTTCGGCGTGCTGGCCATCGCCTGGCCGACCATCGCCCTGGCCGTGCTGGTCCTGGTCTGGGGCGCCTACGCCTTCGTCGACGGCGTGTTCACCCTGCTCGCCGCCGCGCGCATGCGTGAGTCAGGCCGGCCGATCTGGCCACTGATACTGGTCGGCCTGCTGGGCGTCGGCGCGGGGCTGGTGGCGTTCTTCTGGCCGGCACTGACGGCGCTGGGCCTGCTCATGCTGATTGCCGCCTGGGCGCTGGTCACCGGCGTGCTGCAGATCGTCGCGGCGATCCGCCTGCGCAAGGCATTGGCCAATGAATGGTGGCTGGGACTCTCCGGCGCGCTGTCGGTGCTGTTCGGGGTGATGATGATCGCCAACCCCGGCGCCGGGGCGGTCGCGGTGGCCTGGGTGATCGGCGCCTACGCGGTGTTCTTCGGCGTGATGCTGGTACTGCTCGCCCTGCGCCTGCGCAAGACCTCGACCTTCAATGCCTGATGAGCCGGACTGGTGTCTGCTGCGCCTGGACGACAACGGCAACCGCTTCGTCATGCGCCGCCAACTGACCCGCGCCGAGGCCGAAGCCCTGGCGCGGGACTACCAGGCGCGCGGGCACAAGCAGACCTACTGGGCGGAGCGCGAGACGCCCCGCCGCGACTGACTCAGCAGCCGGTCAGGCGCTCTTCCACGCGTTCGGCGGGGAAGAAGATCGGCCGCAGGCGCACGCCCACGGCATTGCCGAAGAACGCCGCCACCAGCCACAGCCAACCGTGCAGGCTGCCGGAGGCGATGCCGCTGAAGTACGCGCCGATGTTGCAGCCATAGGCCAAGCGCGCGCCGTAGCCGAGCAGCAGACCGCCGATCACCGCCGCGATCAGCGAGCGCGCCGGAATCTTCAGGCTCGGTGCGAAGCGCCCGGCAAGGCCGGCGGCCAGCAATGCGCCGATCATGATGCCGAAGTCCATCACGCTGGTGACGTCCTGCCACACCGGCGCGGCGAGCGCCTTGGCGTTGGCCTCGGCCTGCCAGAAAGCCCAGTCGTGCACGGAGAGGCCGAGGGTTTCCGCCGCCTTCGCGCCCCACAGGGCGAAGGCCGAGGTGACACCCCAGGGGCGTCCGGCCAGCGCCAGGGTGGCGAAGTTCAGCAAGGCCAGCGCCACCGCACCCCAGACCAGCGGCCAGGGCCCACGCAGGAAGCGACCCGCCCCGTGTGCACCATTGCTGGCGATCAGCTCCAGCACACCGTGGCGGCGCCGCTCCAGCACCACGCTGACGGTGGCGATGGCGGCGAACAGCGCAAGGCTCAGCGCCAGCGCCGGGAACAGGCCGAGCGACTGCACGATGGAAATCGGCGGCAGCGACGGCAGGGCGAACCACCAGCCGATATGGTGGGTGGCGACCACCGAGCCGACGATGAAGAACAGCAAGGTCACCAGCATCCGCGCATTGCCGCCACCCACGGTGAACAACGTGCCGGAGGCGCAGCCGCCACCGAGCTGCATGCCGATGCCGAAAATGAAGGCGCCGACGATCACCGAAGTCCCGGCCGGCGAGACCAGCCCCTTCACCGGCTCGCCGAACAGCGTGCCGGCAGCCAGCACCGGGAAGAACAGCAGCACCGCCAGCGCCAGCATCACCATCTGCGCGCGCAGGCCGGCGCCGCGGCGCTCGCGGATGAACACGCGCCAGGCGGACGTGAAGCCGAAGGCCGCATGGTAGAGCGTCAGCCCCAATGCACCGCCGACCAGGAACAGCAGGGCCTGGCGACCGCTGACCGCCTGCGCGAGGAACAGCGCCCCCACCAGCAGCAACAGGAAGGCGATCCGGAGTGCGCCGGACTTGCGCTCGGGAACGGTGGACAGGACTAGGCTCATGACGACTCCAGGCGGTGTTTTCGAAGGGGCAGCATTTTAGGGAGCGTAGTGCCCATCGCCAACTTCGTAAGTAGGCTAAGGAAATAGCCGGGGGTTACAAGGCGCCGGGGGGCCTGCACTCAGGCCCAGACCTTGCGCAGTACCCGCAGCGCTTCGGCGATCCGCGTTTCGGGCACGGCCGCGAAGCCCAGTACCAACCCGGCGCGTTGATCTTCCGGCTCGGTGGATTCCGGCAACCAGTAGTCGCTCAGCGCATTCACCTCCACCCCCACGGCCGCCGCGCGCTGCACCAGTTCGCCTTCGCGCTCGCGGCTGTCGACCCGCACGCACAGGTGCAGACCCGCCTCCACCGTCGGCATCGGCGCACAGCCGGCGACCGCCGGCCAGCCACGCAACAGGGCGTCGCGGCGGCTTCGAGCAGCCCGGCGCATGCGGCGGACGTGACGCTGGAAATGCCCCTCGGCGATGAAGTCGGCCATCACCCGCTGGGTGCCGACTTCCGAGTGCCGTACATCCAGCGCGCGACGGCGCGCGAAGGCCTGCGCCAACGCTGGCGGCACCACGAGATAACCCAGGCGCAGCGCCGGGAAGGCGATCTTGCAGAAGGTGCCGACGTAGAGCACCCGATCATGGCGGTCCAGCGCGGCCAGCGGCATCAGCGGCGTCCCGCTGTAGCGGTACTCGCCATCGTAGTCATCCTCGACGATCCAGCCGCCGCTGCGCTCGGCCCACTCCAGCAGCGCCAGGCGCCGCGCCAGGGACAGCGTCACCCCAGTGGGGTATTGGTGCGATGGGGTGACGTAGACCAGCCGGCAGTCCGACAACCCCTCCAGCTGCGCCGTGCACAGGCCCTCGGCATCCACCGGCACGCCATGCAGGCGCGCCCCCGCCGTGGCGAAGGCATGACCGGCAGCGCGGTAGCCGGGGTTCTCGATGGCCGCACCGTCGCCCGCCGTCAGCAGCACCTGGGCGCACAACGCGATGCCCTGCTGGGCGCCGCTGGTGATGATGACCTGCCCGGCGTCGCAGTGCAGGCCGCGGGTGCTGCGCAGGTAGGCGGCGACCAGTTCGCGCAGGCGCTGTTCGCCGGCAGGGTCGCCATAGCCCAGGCAATCCAGCGGCGGATCGCGCCAGAAGCGCGCCTGCAACCGCGCCCAGGTATCGAAGGGGAACAGGTCGAAGGCCGGCACGCCGACGCGGAAGGCGCGCGGCGCGCCAGTGGGGGGCAGCGGCAGGTGATGCCTGGCCAGGCGCTCCAGTGACGGCGCATCCGGGTTGCGTGCCTCGCTGCGCACGGCACCCACCGAGGGCTGAACCCGTTCGGCCACGTACGTGCCATCGCCGGTACGCCCCTCGATGTAACCCTCGGCATACAGCTGCTCGTAGGCACGCACCACGGTATTGCGCGACACACCCAACGCCGCCGCCAGGTCGCGACTGGCCGGCAGGCGCGAGCGTGCCGCCAGGCGACCGTCGAGGATGCGTTCGCGCAGCGCCTGGAACAGTTGTACACCCAGCGGCAACGCGGGATCGAGACAAATACCGGAAGGATTGAAAGGCAGCGGAACGCTCATGGAGGACTTCCAGGACAGCGGCAATGGTTCCTTTGATTTCACCATGAATGGCTCTTTAGCAGAACCAATTCCCAGCCTAGGCTAGAACCATTCCAACCCACGCAAGGCCGTCACCATGTCTTCCGCCATCGAGATCCGCCCGATCACCGCCGACGACCACGCCGCCTGGCTGCCGCTCTGGCAGGGCTACCAGCGCTTCTACAAAACAACCATCCTTGATGCCACCAGCGCCGTCACCTGGCAGCGCTTCCTCGATGCCTCCGAGCCCATGCACGCGGCCCTCGCCTGGCGCGATGGAGTGGCCATCGGCATGGTGCACTTCATCTACCACCGTTCCTGCTGGACCCAGGGCGACTACGTCTACCTGCAGGACCTGTACGTCGCCGAAGGCCAGCGCGGCGACGGCATCGGCGCGGCGCTGATCGAGCACGTCTACGCCGACGCCCGCGCCAATGGCGCTTCACGGGTGCACTGGCTGACCCACGAGAGCAACACCGACGCCATGTTCCTCTACGACCGGATCGCCGATCGCTCCGGCTTCGTCCAGTACCGCAAGATCCTCTGACCCGGAGCGCCCCATGACCGAGCCGCACCCCCTGAACTGGCGCCCGCTCGCCAGCCCCGAACGCCGCGCCCTGCCCGGCCGCTACGTGAACCTGGCGCCCCTGGACCCGGCCACCCACGGCGACGACCTGTGGCAGGCGCTGCAAGGCCCCGACGCCGACCCACTGTTGTGGGACTACCTGGCCTACGGCCCGTTCAGCGAACGGGCGAGCTTCGACGACTGGCTCGCCGGCAACGCCGCCAGCGCCGACCCGATGTTCTTCGCCGTGATCGACCGCGCCAGCGGCCACGCCGTCGGCCTGCTCAGCTTCCTGCGCATCACTCCCAGGGACGGCGTGATCGAGATCGGCCACATCGCCTTCGCTCGCGTCATGCAGCGCACGCCGGCCTCCACCGAGGCGGTCTACCTGCTCGCCCGGCTGGCCTTCGGGCTGGGCTACCGGCGCCTGGAATGGAAGTGCAACGCGCTCAACGCCCGCTCGATGCGCGCTGCACAACGCCTGGGTTTCACCTTCGAGGGCACCTTCCGCCAGCACATGGTGGTGAAGGACCGCAACCGCGACACCGCCTGGTTCGCCATCCTCGACAGCGAGTGGCCGCGTTGCCAGCACGCCTTCGATGCCTGGCTGGACGGGTCCAACTTCGACGCCGAGGGGCGGCAGCGAACGCACCTGGCGGCGCTGCGTCAGCGCTGATCTTTTCATTCTCCGGGAACTGCCCGGCGTGCGGAGGATCGGTGATACTGACTTTTTCCGACCGGAGATCATCATGAGCAGCGATATCCAGACTCCCCGCGTCGAACAGGTGCGGGTCGATGAACTGCCCTGCTGGCGCATCCACACGGCCCACGGGGAAGCCCTGATCGCCCAGCAGGGTGCGCAGCTGCTGAGCTACCAGCCCCATGAACAGCCGCCGCTGGTATGGCTGAGCGAAACCGCCGAGTTTCGCTACGGCCAGTCCCTGCGCGGCGGTGTGCCGGTGTGCTGGCCCTGGTTCGGCAGCCTGGAGCGCAACCCGGTGGATGTCCGTACCGCCTTCACCGGCGACAGCGCCCCGGCCCACGGCCTGGTACGCGCGGTGGACTGGCAACTGGATGACATCGCCGACGAGCAGGGTGAGCTGGCCGTGCACTTCAGCGTCGACGCGCGCCACGGCCTGCCCGGCTGGCCGCACGCGGCGCGCCTGGAACTGGTGATGCGCCTCGGCGAACGCCTGACGCTGGAACTGACCACCCACAACCTCGGCGACAAGCCGCTGCCGGTCAGCCAGGCGCTGCACACCTACTTCGCGGTGAGCAACAGCCGCGAGATCGGCATCGACGGCCTGCAGGGCTGCCGCTACATCGAGACCCTGGAAAACTGGGAAGAGCGCCAGCAACACGGCCTGGTGCGCATCGCCGGGGAAACCGACCGCATCTACCTGGATGTGGAGAAACCCCTGGTGATCCGCGACCCGCTCTGGGAACGAGGCATTCACATCCAGGCCAGCGGCTCGCGCTCGGCGGTGGTGTGGAACCCCTGGATCGACAAGGCCGCGCGCCTGTCGCAGTTCCCCGACGATGCCTGGGAGAACATGCTCTGCATCGAGACCGCGCGGGTCTGGGATGACGTGATGAGCGTCGCGCCGGGGCGCAGCGAGACGATGAAGGTGGAAATCTGGAGCGAGCCGCTGAAAGGCTGAGGCTTGCTCTGCGTAGGAGCGGACTTTGTCCGCGATCCACCGGCAAGGCCGGCGCCGGATCAGGTTCGCGAGCAAGCTCGCTCCTACAGGTTTGCGCCGGCGCGATTTTCGTAAGCGAGCTTGCTCGCGAACCACGTCGGCAGCATTCCAATCGCGGACAGGGTCCGTTCCTGCGAAAACTGGCGGCTACAGATCGCTCTCTTCCACCGGCCGCACCTTGGCGTCGTCGATGGCATAGGCGGCGTCGGCCATGTCGTTGCTGACCGTTTCGACCTTCAGCGTGCCGCTGACCCAGAGGGGGTTGTAGATGTCCTCGATCTGGATGCCCTTGGGATAGCGCACCAGCACGATCTGGTTCGGCGGCGGTGGCGGAACATGGATGCAGGCGCCCGGATAAGGCACCAGGAAGAACGCGGTGACGCGGCCCTTGGCGTCGTTCTCCAGCGGCACCGGGTAGCCGCCCAGCCGCAGCGCCTTGCCGTTCAGAGCGGCGACAGTCTTCGTGGAATACATCACCTGCGGCAACTTCTTGTCGGCCTGCTTCAGGCCTCCCTTGTTGGTGAAGGTGCCGTTGGCCTCGGGGCCAGCATGGGTGATTTCCGGCATGTCTTCCAGCGCCTGGCGGTCGCTCGGCGGCATCAGGGACAGCCAATCGGTTTCGGGAAGTTCGGCGGCGGATGCCAGGGACGTCAGCAGCACCAGGCTGCAGGCAAGCAATGTATGGCGCATCGTGGACTCGAAAGGCCCGCTCGGGCACAGGCAGGAATTTCTCCAGCGCCCTCTCCCGTCATGGGAGAGGGGCGGAAATCACCGTCAATTCTTCTTGATCAGACCGTAAATGACCAGCAGGACGATGGCGCCGATCACTGCGCCGATGAAGCCCGCCGCCTGGCCCACGGCATAGATGCCCAGCGCCTGGCCGCCGTAGGTGGCCAACAGCGAGCCGCCGATGCCGAGCAGGATGGTCATGATCCAGCCCATGCTGTCGTCGCCCGGTTTGATGAAGCGCGCGATGAGTCCGACGATCAAGCCGATGACGATGGTTCCGATTAAGCCCATGACAGTCCCTCCTTGTGGGTTTGAGCGCGGTGGGTGCGCGCTGTCATGGGACAGTGTAGAAAACGCCGGCGTTCCGTGTTCCAGCCACTGGCCAGAGCGATCGGCGGCGCCGCACACCTTCTACCATCGGAGTTCTCCTGAAAATAAGGGCGAAGGTGTAAACCTTATTCAGGACGGGACAGCGGACAGAAAAAAGCCGCGTCGAAACTCGACGCGGCTTTTCCTGGAACGCGGCGTGCGGCGGGGCGTCAGCCGTTGGAGATCAGCGCCTCGACCTCGGCGATGCGCACCTTCAGGGTCGGCAGGTCGGCACTGCGCAGGGTGACGTGGCCGACCTTGCGCCCGGCCTTGAAGGCCTTGCCGTAGTGGTGCAGGTGGCAGTCGGCGATGTTCAGCACGTCGGCCACCGGCGGCACTTCGCCGATGAAGTTGAGCATGGCGCTCTCGCCCACTTTCGCGGTCGAGCCCAGCGGCAGGCCGGCGATGGCCCGCACATGGTTCTCGAACTGGCTGCACTCGGAACCTTCGATGGTCCAGTGGCCGGAGTTGTGCACGCGCGGGGCGATCTCGTTGGCCTTCAGGCCGCCGTCGACCTCGAAGAACTCGAAGGCCATGACGCCGACGTATTCCAGCTTGTCCAGCACGCGGCCGACATAGTTCTCGGCCAGCGCCTGCAGCGGGTGCTCGGTGCTGGCCACGGAGAGGCGCAGGATGCCGTTCTCGTGGGTGTTGTGCACCAGCGGGTAGAAACGGGTTTCGCCGTCGCGGGCGCGTACCGCCACCAGCGAGACTTCGCCGGTGAAGGGCACGAAGCCTTCGAGGATGCAGGGCACGCTGCCCAGTTCGGCGAAGGCGCCGGTGACGTCCTCGGCCTTGCGCAGGACCTTCTGGCCCTTGCCGTCGTAGCCCAGGGTGCGGGTCTTCATCACCGCCGGCAGGCCGATGCTGGCCACCGCGGCGTCGAGGTCGGCCTGGGACTGCACGTCGGCGAAGGCCGGGGTCGGGATCCCCAGGTCCTTGAACATGGACTTCTCGAACCAGCGGTCGCGGGCGATGCGCAGCGACTCGGCGTTCGGGTAGACCGGCACGAACTGCGAGAGGAAGGCCACGGTCTCGGCCGGCACGCTCTCGAACTCGAAGGTCACCAGGTCGACTTCATCGGCCAGCTGGCGCAGGTGGTCCTGGTCGCTGTAATCGGCGCGGATATGCTCGCCGAGCGCTTGCGCGCAGGCGTCCGGCGCCGGATCGAGGAAGGCGAAGTTCATGCCCAGCGGAGTACCCGCCAGGGACAACATGCGGCCGAGCTGACCGCCACCGATGACACCGATTTTCATGGTTCGAGCCTGTGCTTGCTGACACTGTTCGGGGGCGCCGCGCGGGCGCCCATTGCTCACGCGTCGCGCGGGTCCGGATTGTCCAGGACCGATTCGGTCTGGGTGGTACGGAACTGCTTCAGCGCTTCGTGGTACTTCGGGTACTTGCCGCCCAGGATGCTGGCGGCCAGCAACGCTGCGTTGGTGGCGCCGGCCTTGCCGATGGCCAGGGTGGCGACCGGGACGCCCGCGGGCATCTGCACGATGGACAGCAGCGAATCGACGCCCGAGAGCATGGAGGACTGCACCGGCACGCCGAGCACCGGCAGGTGGGTCTTGGCGGCGCACATGCCCGGCAGGTGGGCGGCACCGCCGGCGCCGGCGATGATCACTTCGATGCCGCGACCGTCGGCCTCTTCGGCGTACTGGAAGAGCAGGTCCGGGGTGCGGTGGGCGGAAACCACCTTCACTTCATACGGAATGCCCAGCTTGTCCAGCATGTCCGCGGTGTGGCTCAGGGTGCTCCAGTCGGATTTGGAGCCCATGATCACGCCAACCAGTGCGCTCATCGTCGTGCCTCTCTCAAGTGCGCTCTTGGGCGCGTCAGAAACCAACAAGCCACGCTCGTGAAAGGCGTGGCTTGTACGTGGCCAAACCGGCGGGCAGTGCCGGCTTGAAGGCGGCGCAGTATACCGCAAAGGGCGCGGCGGAGTGCACTGGGCATGACCATTGGTCCCGATTTCGTCATTCCCCGATTGAATCGCCCTGCAGCGACTTCGGAAAAGCTTGCCTCAACTCAAGATGACCTAGTCTCAGAGGCTCAGACTCTTCCGATACATCCCTGCCCGGATGGGGCAGGCACCTCACCCTTCAAGGAGCGAGCGCAATGTCCATGACCCTGCCCACGACCATGAAAGCCGCCGTCGTCCACGCCTTTGGCGAGCCGCTGCGGATCGAGGAAGTCAAAGTCCCGCTGCCCGGCCCCGGGCAGATCCTGGTGAAGATTGAGGCCTCCGGCGTCTGCCACACCGACCTGCACGCCGCCGAAGGCGACTGGCCGGTAAAGCCGAGCCTGCCGTTCATTCCCGGCCATGAAGGCGTCGGTTTCGTCGCCGCGGTCGGCGCCGGCGTCACCCGCGTGAAGGAAGGCGACCGCGTCGGCGTACCCTGGCTGTATACCGCCTGCGGTTGCTGCGAGCACTGCCTGACCGGCTGGGAAACTCTCTGCGAGAGCCAGCAGAACACCGGCTACTCGGTGAACGGCGGCTACGCCGAATACGTGCTGGCGGACCCGAACTACGTCGGCATCCTGCCCAGGGACGTCGGCTTCCTCGAGATCGCGCCGATCCTCTGCGCGGGCGTCACCGTCTACAAGGGCCTGAAGGAAACCGGCGCGCGCCCCGGCCAGTGGGTGGCGATCTCCGGCATCGGCGGCCTCGGCCACGTCGCCGTGCAATACGCCAAGGCCATGGGCCTGCATGTGGTGGCGGTGGACGTGGACGACGCCAAGCTGGAACTGGCCAGGCGCCTGGGCGCCAGCCTGACCGTCAACGCGAAGACGGAAGACCCGGTCGAGGTAGTCCAGCGCGATATCGGCGGCGCCCACGGCGTGCTGGTCACGGCGGTATCCAACAGCGCCTTCGGCCAGGGCATCGGCATGGCTCGCCGGGGCGGCAGCGTGTCGCTGGTCGGCCTGCCGCCGGGCGACTTCCCCACGCCGATCTTCGACGTGGTGCTCAAGGGCCTGCACATCACCGGCTCCATCGTCGGCACCCGCGCCGACCTGCAGGAAGCCCTGGACTTTGCCGGCGAAGGCCTGGTGAAGGCCACCGTCGCCTCCGGCAAGCTGGATGACATCAACGCCATCCTCGACCGTATGCGCGCCGGGCAGATCGAAGGGCGGATCGTCGTCGAGATGTAGGACTCAGGCGCTGGGCTCCCGCGTTCGCGGGAGTGACGGGCGAGGTGTTTTGCCGGGGGCTTTGGAGCGGGGCATTACTTCGCGCCCTCTCCCTTCAGGGAGAGGGCGCTCTTCAGGCCAAGCACCGAAGCCACCAGAAAACACGGTTCGCGAGCAAGCTCGCTCCTACAGTTCAGCACACCACTGCAACGCAACCCCCGAACGGCCAAACCTCCCCGCCTCAGGCGGTCTCCCCCAGCCCCAGCCCGCCCTCCAGCTTGCGCCACAGCAAGCGGATCTGCGCCTTGCGCACCAGGGCACAGCGGTACAGGCGGATTTCCTGCGGGACGATCCAGTGCGGGCCGCCGCACAGCGCCAGCTCGCCGCGCGCCAGCTCCGCCTCCATGCTCAGCCGTGGCACCCAGGCCACGCCCATGCCCTGCAGCGCCATGCTCTTCAGGCTGTCGGCCATCGCCGTTTCATAAACCGTGGTGTAGCGCAGGTTGCGCTGGCGCAGCAGCAGGTTCACCCCGCGACCGAGGAAGGCGCCGGCGCTGTAAGCGAGCAGCGGCACGCTCTGGCCGCTGTCGAGGTCGTAGAGCGGCACGCCGGCGGAGTTCACCGCGCACACCGGCAGCATCTCGGTGCGGCCCAGGTGCAGCGAGGGGAAGACTTCCGGGTCCATCTGCAACGCGGCGTCCGGGTCATAGAAAGCCAGCATCAGGTCGCAGCCGCCTTCGCGCAGCAGGTGCACCGCCTCACCGACGTTGGTCGCCACCAGGCGGCTGGCGATGTTCAGCCCTTCCGAACGCAGGCGGGCGATCCACGCCGGGAAGAAGCCCAGCGCCAGCGAGTGCGCGGCGGCGAACTGCAACACCTCGCCCTGCCCGCCCTCCAGATGGTGCAGGTGACGCACCACCTGGCCGAGCTGCTCGACCACCGCGCGGGCGGTGACCAGGAACAGTTGCCCCGCCTCGGTCAGCTCGATGGGCGTGCGCTGGCGGTTCACCAGCGTCAGCCCGAGGGCGTCCTCCAGGCTGCGAATGCGCCGGCTGAAGGCCGGCTGGGTGACGAAGCGTTTCTCCGCCGCCTGGGAAAAGCTGCGGGTGGCGGCCAGGGTGCTGAAGTCTTCCAGCCATTTGGTTTCGAGGTTCACGTCAACTCCAACGCATTCTCACAAGGTCAGGAGCCGGGCGTGCGTAGCACAGTCACACGCTCGCCGTCATCCATTCGTCACAGGGTACATTATGCCGTTTGTGCATGAGACAGCTTTTAACAGCATTGGCCGACGATCGGCGAAATCCCTAGTCTACCGGGCATCGCGGCACTGGCCGTGTTTCTCCGAGACAATCCCCGTCATGTCCCCTGTTGCATCGTTCCGCATCGAGAAAGACCTCCTCGGCACCCTCGAAGTACCTTCTGACGCCTACTACGGCATTCAGACCCTGCGCGCTGTGAACAACTTCCGCCTCTCGGGCGTGCCGCTGTCGCACTACCCGAAACTGGTCGTAGGCCTGGCGATGGTCAAGCAGGCGGCAGCCGATGCCAACCACCAGCTCGGCCACCTGCCCGCCGAGAAGCACGCCGCCATCAGCGAAGCCTGCGCTCGCCTGATCCGTGGCGACTTCCACGACCAGTTCGTGGTGGACATGATCCAGGGTGGCGCCGGCACCTCGACCAACATGAACGCGAACGAAGTCATTGCGAACATCGCGCTCGAAGCCATGGGCCATGCCAAGGGCGAGTACAAGTACCTGCACCCGAACAACGACGTGAACATGGCGCAGTCGACCAACGACGCGTACCCGACCGCCATCCGCCTGGGCCTGCTGCTCGGCCACGACACCCTGCTGGCCAGCCTCGACAGCCTGATCCAGGCCTTCGCCGCCAAGGGCGAAGAGTTCGCCGGCGTACTGAAGATGGGCCGTACCCAGCTGCAGGACGCGGTGCCGATGACCCTCGGCCAGGAATTCCACGCCTTCGCCACCACCCTGGGCGAAGACCTCGACCGCCTGCGTCGCCTGGCGCCGGAGCTGCTGACCGAGGTGAACCTCGGCGGCACCGCCATCGGTACCGGCATCAACGCCGACCCCGGCTACCAGAAGCTGGCCGTCGAGCGCCTGGCAGCCATCAGCGGCCAGCCGGTCGTCCCGGCCGCCGACCTGATCGAAGCCACCTCCGACATGGGCGCCTTCGTGCTGTTCTCCGGCATGCTCAAGCGCACCGCGGTCAAGCTGTCGAAGATCTGCAACGACCTGCGCCTGCTCTCCAGCGGTCCGCGTACCGGCATCAACGAGATCAACCTGCCGCCGCGCCAGCCGGGCAGCTCGATCATGCCGGGCAAGGTCAACCCGGTGATCCCGGAGGCGGTGAACATGTGCGCCTTCGAAATCATGGGCAACGACCTGGCGCTGACCATCGCGGCCGAAGGCGGCCAGTTGCAGCTGAACGTGATGGAGCCGCTGATCGCCTACAAGGTTCTCGACTCGATCCGCCTGCTCCAGCGCGCGATGGACATGCTGCGCGAGCACTGCATCAGCGGTATCACCGCCAACGTCGAGCGCTGCCATCAGTTGGTGGAGCACAGCATCGGCCTGGTGACCGCGCTGAACCCCTACATCGGCTACGAGAACTCCACCCGTATCGCCAAGACCGCGCTGGAAACCGGCCGCGGCGTCCTGGAACTGGTACGCGAGGAGAAGCTGCTGGACGAGGCCACCCTGGCCGACATCCTCAAGCCGGAAAACATGATCGCCCCGCGCCTGATTCCGCTGCGCGCCTGATCATCCGCCCGGCACGAGCCGGGCACGTCTCACCGGTTGAGGGGGAGTATTCCTCCCTCACCTTTCAGGGATTGGTTACCCCCGATCCCTTCTTTTATACCCGGCGCCGCGGGTTTACCCGCAGCGCCACGTCTCACCGGTTGAGGGGCCTTTTGGCCCACTCTCCTTTAGAAGGGACACCGCTTACCCCGGTGTCCCCTTTTTTTGCCTGCGATTTGGTGGCGAGACACAGGGCGTAAAACCGTTCGCGGTTATCCGACGCAGACTGTAGGAGCGAGCTTGCTCGCGAACACGATCTCACCCCGGTGGTGCCGGTGCAGGATTAGGTTCGCGAGCAATAACGAAGGCGTCCCCCTCGCTCCTACAAAAAGCAGAGATGCGCGGAGATCAGTCCTGCCGCTGCAGGTGATCGAGAATCCGCCGGTTGAGGGCGGCGATACGCTCGACAGTGTCCGCATCGTCGAGCGCCTGGCCCTCTTCGCCGAGCTGGCGAGCGCACAGGTTGAGCGCGGAGAGCACCATCAGTTCATTGCTGGTGACGTAGGGAAATTTCTTCTTGCTGGCGGCGATCTCCGCCTGCAACAGCGCGGCCGCGTCCTGCAGCCGGCGCTCTTCACCGGCCGGCGCCCGGACGCTGTATTCGCGCCCGAGAATGCGCAGGACGCGGACGCCGTCGTCACTCATGCGTGGGCGCGGCTGTCGCTGACGCGGCGGATCAGCGCCTGCAGGCGGGTGGTGGTCGCGTTGTGCTTCTCTTCCTGCTCCATGAGGGACAATTGCAGGCTGTCGTTTTCCTCACGGACCTTGAGCAGCTCTTCGCGCACGGCGGCGTTGTCCTGCACCAGCACGTCATTCTGCTGCAGCAGTTCGGCGACCAGCTGTTCAAGTTGTTCGAGGGTGGAATCGAGCATGGGAGCCTCCGCAAAGCCTTTCAAAGGGTGCGGAGGATAAAGAAAGGGACGCCTCGGGGCCAGCAAAAACGGCGATCTTCGGATAAGCCGCATGCTGTCAATTCAATGGCTTACGAGCTGATTCTCGTGTTATTTCAATAGTTTCCGGCCGCCACCGGGGGTTGGACCGGAAAATCGCGGACTAAGTCCGCTCCTACGGAAATTACCAGGAAGGCAGAGGCGCGATTTTGTAGGAGCGGGCTTGCTCGCGAACAGTGTTTGCCGGCCGCACCGAAGCCGGGCGGGTTCGCGAGCAAGCTCGCTCCTACGAAGAGCAGTTCAGCTCGGTCAGACGCGAATCACACCTTCCTCGCGCAGCAGCTTGAAGATCGCCTCGGCGCCCGCCTCGGGAGACAGGTCCTTGAGCACCTGGCCGGTACCGCCGGAAGCCTTGGCGGTGGCGGCCTTCATCCGTTCGGCGCCGGTCTTGGCCTTGATCACCTTCAGGCGCTTGGGACGCGGGCGCGCGGATTGCAGGTTGCCTTCTGCGAGCAGCGGATCGACCACCACATCCACCTCGGTGGCCTCCAGATAGCCACGGCGGGCCGGGCCGAAGGCGCTTTGCCGGGCGACCGGGGCGGCATTGTCGACGCTGGCGACGAAGGGCAGGCGCACCTTCAGCCGGCGGCGCTGGCCACGGGGCAGTGCCTGCAACACCTGCGCGCTGCCGTTCTCCACCTTTTCCACTTCCGCGAGCCCCACCACCAGCGGCCAGCCCAGGCGTTCTGCAAGCAGGAACGGCAGCATGCCGGAGCCTTCGCCGGTCTCCGCCTGGGTGCCGGTGAGCACCAGTTGCGCATCGCTGTCGCCGAGATAGGCCGCCAGCGCCGGCAAGGCATCGGCGCCTGCGGGCTGCTCCAGCACCGCCAGTTCGTCCAGGCCCATGCCCAGGTAGCCGCGCAGCGCTTCTTCCCCGGCATCGCCGGCATGCACCACGCGCAGGCGCTTGCCGGCAAGGCTCATGCCCAGCTCCACCGCGCGGGCGTCCTGGTCGGCGCGGCGCGCTCGGCCGGACGCCGGGTGGGCTCCGATGGAAACCAGGGCGACGATGTTCAGGTCATTCATCAGACACCTCAGAAGCGGTGTAGGAGCGAGCTTGCTCGCGAAGCGTTTGGCCCAGCAGGTTCGCGAGCAAGCTCGCTCCTACAGGGGACGTTGCACTGCTATGCCGCATCGCGCGCCGCTCCATTGCGATATTCCTCGGCCAGACGGATCAGCGCCTGGAGGATCGCCGACGAGTCGCCGATCACCGAGAGATCGGCGCGCTTGATCATGTCGCAGCCCGGGTCCATGTTGATCGCCACGACCTTGTCGCAGGAACCGATGCCCTGCAGGTGCTGGATCGCGCCGGAGATGCCGACGGCGAGATAGACCCGCGCGGTGACCCAGGTGCCGGTGGCGCCAACCTGGCGGGCGCGCGGCATGTGGCCGTCGTCCACCGCCACGCGGGAAGCCCCTTCGGTGGCGCCGAGGGCGACGGCGGCACTGTGGAACAGGCTCCAGTCCTTCACGCCATTGCCGCCGGAGAGGATGAACTCCGCCTCGGCCATGGGAATCTGCGCCGGGTCCACGGCCACCGGGCCGAGGTCTTCGATACGCGGGAGGTTGCGCGCGACGCTGGAGTCCAACTCGACTGCGCGGGCTTCATGGCGGGTCTCGCTGACCGGTTCGGCGCACTCCGCTGCGGCCAGGATCAGCCGCGGCAGCTCGCGGTGCAGGTCCTGCTGGCCAGCACCGGCACGGCCGACGCAGCGCTCGCCTTCGGCCTGCCAGACGCGGGTCGCCGGGCGCTCGCCAAGGCTTGCCGCCAGGCGCCGGCCCAGTTCGCCGCCACCGCTGCGACTGTCGGGCAGCAGCCAGTGGCGCGGGGCGAACTGGCTGTTGACCGAGCGTAGCGCCAGCACCCGTTGTTCCGGGGCGTAGCCGTCGTATTCGTTGCCGCCGATCTGCAGCAGGCGGTCGACGCCAGCGGTATCGAAGGCGGATTCCTTGTGTTCGCCGAAGATCACCGCCAGCACCGCGCCGTCGCTGCCGGCGAGCTTGCGGGCCAGGCCCAGCAGGTCGCGGTCGTGGCTGGAGAGGCGGCCGCCGACCATGTCCGGCACCACGGCAATCAGGAACGCCGGTTGCTCGATCGTCACCAGCGGCAGCTGCACCACTTCCGGCGCGCTGCTGCGCTTGCCGCCGGTCCCCTGCTGGCCACCGGAGCGGTCGATGCGCTTGACGCCATTGGGGCCGATGAAGCCGACTGCGTGGGGGTTCTTGCGCACCACACCGTTGGGCCCCATCCAGCGGGTTTCACCCCCCTGGGCCGATTGCATGGCCGCGTGCAGCGGGTGCAGGCGGTTGCGGGCGATCCACTCGGCACGCGGGTCGCGGCGGATGATGTCGCTCATGACTGGACCTCCAGCGCGAAGGTGCTTTTCGTAGGAGCGAGGGGGACGCCCTCGTTATTGCTCGCGAACGGATCAGCACCGAAGTTTGGGCGGTTCGCGAGCAAGCTCGCTCCTACAGGTTCAGGTCTGTGCAATGAGTTCATCAGTGCACCTCCGCCATTTCGTCACGCTTGGCCAGCGACGGCTTTTTTGCCGGCACCTCGGTGGCCTCGATCAGCACGTCGGCGACCAGTTCGGCGATGTCCTTGATCTCCGGGCGCGGGGCGACCACGCCTTCGAGCATCGCGGTGCACTGCGGGCAACCCACGGCCACCAGCTCCGCGCCGGTCGACTGGATGTCGACCATGCGCATGTCCGGAATCCGCTGCTTGCCGGGAATGTCGGTGATCGGCGCGCCGCCGCCACCGCCGCAGCAGCGCGAGCGGAAGCCGGAGCGTTGCATCTCCTTCACCTCGATGCCGATGGCCTTGAGCACAGCGCGCGGGGCTTCGTATTCGCCGTTGTAGCGGCCCAGGTAGCATGGGTCGTGGTAGGTCACGCTGCCGCCCTTGTGCTCCCCTAGGTTCAACGAGCCGGCCTCGACCAGCTCGTTGATGAAGGTGCTGTGGTGCAGGACCTCGTAGTTGCCGCCCAGCGCGCCGTACTCGTTCTTCAGCACGTGGAAGCTGTGCGGGTCGCAGCTGACGATCTTCTTGAAGCGGTACTGCGCCATGCTCGTGATGTTGCGCTTGGCGAGGGTCTGGAAGGTTGCCTCGTCACCCAGACGGCGAGCCACGTCACCGCTGTCGCGTTCTTCCAGGCCGAGCACGGCGAAGTCGACGTTGGCCGCGCGCATGACCTTCACGAAGGCGCGCAGGGTGCGCTGGTTGCGCATGTCGAAGGCGCCGTCGCCAACCCAGAACAGCACGTCGGCCTGCTTCTTCTCGCTCAGCAGCGGCAGGTTCAGATCCGCCGCCCAGTTCAGCCGGCCGCCGGGGGCGAAACCGCCGGGGTTGTCGGTGGCGATCAGGTTTTCCAGCACCTCGGCGCCCTTGTTCGGGGTCGCGCCCTTCTCCAGGGTGAGGTGGCGGCGCATGTCGACGATGGCATCGACGTGCTCGATCATCATCGGGCATTCCTCGACGCAGGCGCGGCAGGTAGTGCAGGACCAGAGGGTCTCGGCATCCACCAGCGCCTTGCCGTCCAGCGAGACGATCGGCTGGTGCGGGCCGCCGCTGTGTTCACCTAACGGTTTGCCGGGGTAAGGGCTACCGGCGAAGTTGGCGTCGTTGCCGCCGGCCAGGCCGATGACCATGTCCTGGATGAGCTTCTTCGGGTTCAGCGGCTGGCCGGCGGCGAAGGCCGGGCACATGGCCTCGCACTTGCCGCACTGCACGCAGGCGTCGAAGCCGAGGAGCTGGTTCCAGGTGAAGTCGGTGGGTTTCTCGACGCCCAGGGGTGCCATCGGGTCTTGCAGGTCCAGCGGCTTGAGACCGGTGGAGCGGCCTCCTCCGAAGCGTTCGGCGCGGCGGTGCCAGGCCAGGTGCAGGGCGCCGGCGAAGGCGTGCTTCATCGGGCCGCCCCAGGTCATGCCGAAGAACAGCTCGGACACGCCCCAGGCCACGCCCACCGCGAGAATCGTCGCGAGGAACCATCCACCAAAGCCTTCGGGCAGGATGCCGGCCACCGGCAGGGTGGCGATGAAGAAGCTCGCGGAGAACATCAGCAGGCTTTTCGGCAGGCGCATCCACGGGCCTTTCGATAGCCGTGACGGCGGGTCGAGGCGTCGTTTGGCGACGAACAGCGCGCCGCCGAACATCAACGCGGTGGCCGCCAGCAGGGCGAAGCCAAGAACCCGGCTGTGCAGGCCGAAGCCGTGCACGACGATGGCCAGCAGCGCGGCGAGAACGAAGCCGCCGGCAGTCGCCACGTGGGTCCTGGACATGTACTTGTCGCGCTCGACCACATGGTGCAGGTCCACCAGGTAGCGGCGCGGCATCTTCATGAGGCCGCCGATCCAGTCGACCTGGGCGGGCCGGCCACGGCGCCACATCGAGAAGCGCTTCACAGCACCCAGCACGGCGAGGCCGAGGGCGGTGAAGAGCAGGATGGGGAGGATGATGTTGAGCATTTCTGGTCTCCCTACGGGACCTCAGGTCGGCAGCGGGCTCGTCCCCTCTCCCTCCGGGAGAGGGTTAGGGTGAGGGTGTTCCCAGCCACACATCGGCGCGACCTGTTCCACCCTCACCCCCCGCCCTCTCCCAGAGGGAGAGGGGGCCGTCCGTGCCTGCCGGACATTTCAAACCCTCATGGGGCGTGCCTTAGAAGTCCTTGCACAGACGCAGCGCGTCATAGATCGCGGCGTGGGTGTTGCGCTGGGCCACGCAGTCGCCGATGCGGAACAGCAGGTAGCCGTCGCCCGGTTCGGAGAGGCACGGCTGCGGCTTGATCGCGAACAGCGCCTCGACGTCGATCTGGCCCTTGTTGCGCGAGCCCTGCTTGAGTGCGTAGTACAGCGTCTCGTCCGGACGCACGCCGTTCTCCACGACGATCTGGTCGACCACCCGCTCTTCTTTCGCGCCGGTGTATTCGTTTTCCAGCACCGCCACCAGCTTGTCGCCCTCGCGGTAGACCTTCTCCAGCATCAGGTCGCCGGACATGATCACTTCCTTGGGGTACATGCTGCGGTAGTAGGTCGGGAAGGTGGTGCCGCCGATGGCCACGCCCGGCTTGATGTCGTCGGTGACGATCTCGACCTGGGCGCCCTTGTCGGCGAGGAAGTCCGCCACCGACATGCCGCTGAACTCGCAGATGGTGTCGTAGACCAGCACGTTCTTGCCCGGCGCGACCTTGCCGTCGAGCACGTCCCAGCTGCTGACCACCAGCCCGTCGGCGGCGCCCCAGTGCTCGTTCTGCTCGAGGAACGGATGGCCGCCGTTGGCCAGCACCACCACGTCGGGGCGCAGGTCGAGGATGGTGTCGGCGTCCGCACCGGTGCCCAGGCGCAGGTCGACGTTCAGGCGCGCCAGCTCCAGCTGGTACCAGCGGGTGATGCCGGCGATCTGGTCGCGCTGCGGGGCTTTCGAGGCGGTGGTGATCTGCCCGCCCAGCTGATCCTTCTTCTCGAACAGGGTGACGTCATGGCCACGCTCGGCCGCGACGCGCGCCGCTTCCATGCCGGCCGGGCCGCCACCGACGACGACGACCTTGCGCTTCACGCCGGTGGTCTTCTCGATGATGTGCGGCACGCCCATGTATTCACGGGAGGTGGCGGCGTTCTGGATGCACAGCACGTCCAGGCCCTGGTACTGGCGGTCGATGCAGTAGTTGGCGCCGACGCACTGCTTGATCTGGTCGACCTGGCCCATCTTGATCTTGGCGATCAGGTGCGGGTCGGCGATGTGCGCGCGGGTCATGCCGACCATGTCCACGTAGCCGCCTTCGAGGATGCGCGTGGCCTGGTTCGGGTCCTTGATGTTCTGCGCGTGCAGCACCGGCACGTTGACCACTTCCTTGATACCGGCGGCCAGGTGCAGGAACGGCTCCGGCGGGTAGGTCATGTTCGGGATGACGTTGGCCAGGGTGTTGTGGGTGTCGCAGCCCGAGCCGACCACGCCGATGAAGTCGATCATGCCGGTGTCGCTGTAGTACTTGGCGATCTGCTTCATGTCGTCGTGGGTGAGGCCGTCCGGGTGGAACTCGTCGCCGCAGATGCGCATGCCGACGCAGAAGTCGTCGCCGACCTCCTTGCGCACGGCCTTGAGCACTTCCAGGCCGAACTTCATGCGGCCTTCGAAGGAGCCGCCCCACTCGTCGGTACGCTTGTTGACGCGCGGGCTCCAGAACTGGTCGATCATGTGCTGGTGCACGGCGGACAGCTCGACGCCGTCCAGGCCGCCTTCCTTCGCCCGGCGTGCCGCCTGGGCGTAGTTGCCGATCACGCGCCAGATCTCTTCCGGCTCGATGGTCTTGCAGGTGGCGCGGTGCACGGGCTCGCGGATGCCGGACGGCGACATCAGGGTCGGCCAGTTGAAGCCGTCCCAACGCGAGCGACGGCCCATGTGGGTAATCTGGATCATGATCTTGGCCCCATGCTTGTGCATGGCGTCGGCCAGGTTCTGGAAGTGCGGGATGATGCGGTCGGTGGAGAGGTTCACCGAGCTCCACCATTCCTGCGGGCTGTCGATGGCGACCACGGAGGAACCGCCGCAGATGGCCAGGCCGATGCCGCCCTTGGCCTTCTCCTCGTAGTACTTCACGTAGCGCTCGGTGGTCATGCCGCCATCGGTGGCGTAGACCTCGGCGTGGGCGGTGGAGAGCACGCGGTTGCGGATGGTCAGCTTGCCGATCTGGATCGGCTGGAACATTGCCTCGAAAGCCATTGCGGCATCCTCACGGGATCAGAGGTTTCTTGTTGTCTGGCGGCCCTGCGGGCCGCTGGTTCGCGAGCAAGCTCGCTCCTACACGAGGAAGGTCAGAGCGGTTTGACGACGAACAGGCCGTCGTCGTGGCCTTCCTCGGCGCCGCTGTAGACCTGTTCGGCGACGGTGCGGATGTCGCTGCCGCGGGCCTGGAGGATCTGGTCCATGGCGCCGGCGAACCAGCCGGTGAACATGTAGTCGACCTTGCGGTTTACCTTGCCGTAGACGTAGACGAAGGCCGAATGCTTCAGGCGCACCTGGGCAGTGCCCTTGTCGAGGTCGATCTGCTCGATCTGGAACAGGCCCCAGCCGCGCTGGGACAGGCGCTTCATGTAGTGCTCGAAGACTTCCACGCCGACCAGGCCGTGGCACTCGGCTTCTTTCTCGCACCAGTGCCAGGCGGACTTGTAGCCGGCCTTGTAGAGGATTTCGGCATAGCGCTCGGCGCCCAGCTCTTCCTCGATGCCCATGTGGTTGTTGACGAAGAAGTGCCGCGGTACGTAGAGCATCGGCAGGGCATCGGTGGTCCAGACGCCGGTTTCGCTGTCGACTTCGATGGGCAGTTCGGGGGCGTGTTTGGCCATGAGGTTTCGCTCCAATTCTTTTGGCTCCCTCTCCCTTGGGGAGAGGGTTGGGGTGAGGGGATCTACGGGTGAGCGCGGCAGGCCCTCACCCCGGCCCTCTCCCGGAGGGAGAGGGGGAAAAGCGGATTACTCGCCCCAGACTTCGCCGAGGATGCGCACCCAGTTCTCGCCCATGACCTTGCGCACCACGCGCTCGGGCATGCCGCGCTTGAGCAGGGTCTCGGTGAGGTTGGGGAATTCGCCCACGGTGCGGATGCCCAGCGGGTTGACGATCTTCCCGAAGCTGGTGAGGCGGCGGGCGTAACCCTTGTCGTGGGTCAGCCACTCGAAGAAGTCCTGGCCGTGGCCCTGGGTGAAGTCGGTGCCGATGCCGATGGCGTCCTCGCCGACGATGTTCATCACGTACTCGATGGCTTCGGCGTAGTCGTCGATGGTCGAGTCGATGCCCTTGGCGAGGAACGGCGCGAACATGGTCACGCCGACGAAGCCGCCGTGGTCGGCGATGAACTTCAGCTCGGCGTCGGACTTGTTGCGTGGGTGCTCTTTGAGGCCGGACGGCAGGCAGTGGGAGTAGGTGACGGGCTTTTTCGACTCGAGGATGACTTCCTCGGAGGTCTTCGAGCCGACGTGGGACAGGTCGCACATGATGCCGACGCGATTCATCTCCGCGACGATCTCGCGGCCGAAGCCGGAGAGGCCGCCGTCGCGCTCGTAGCAGCCGGTACCGACCAGGTTCTGGGTGTTGTAGCACATCTGCACGATGCCCACGCCCAGCTGCTTGAACACCTCGACGTAGCCCAGTTGGTCCTCGAACGCATGGGCGTTCTGGAAGCCGAAGAGAATGCCGGTCTTGCCCTGTTCCTTGGCCTTGCGGATGTCGTTGGTGGTACGCACCTGCAGCACCAGGTCGCTGTTGTCGCGGATCAGCTTGCTGCTGGAGACGATGTTGTTCACCGTCGCCTGGAAACCTTCCCACACCGACACGGTGCAGTTCGCGGCGGTCAGGCCGCCCTTGCGCATGTCTTCGAACAGCTCGCGGTTCCATTTGGCGATGATCAGGCCATCGATGACGATGCTGTCGGCGTGAAGTTCGGCTGGGCTCATCTTGGCGTCTCTCTTATCGGGGTCGGCTTATCGGGGCCGGCTGGTCAGGCAAGGCTTGTCAGGCTTGGCGCGGCGGGTTTTTCCCCGACGCTTTGCAGGCAGGATATCCCTGCACCCCGAGGCGACCCGCTTCGAAAACGACCAGGGTCATACCGAAAGCGTCAAGCCGGCGACATGGGCGACAGCGTTTGCGTCGCAGTGGGGAAAACCGGGCTGGAAACGAAGGGTTGTGGGTGTCGCTGCGCCTGCACCTGTAGGAGCGAGCTTGCTCGCGAACCGCACCCTGCCGCTGTTTCGCCACAGGAGGCTCCCTAGCGCCGTAGGATGGATAACGCGCAGCGTTATCCACCGCGATGGGTATCGCTTCGCTCCAAAACGCAGCGCTTCCTGAGCTTTCCCAGGGGAGCCTCCGGCGCGCAGAGCCCCGTCAGGAGGCCGAGTGGGGGTATTGCGCGAGAGAACTAAGTCCGCGATCCGCCGGCAGGGCCAGCGCCAGGCCGGTTCGCGAGCAAGCTCGCTCCTACAGGGAAGCGGAACGCGTCAGCGGCTTCAGCGCTTGCGCCAGCAGGCGAAGAGGTTCCACGCCACCAGGCCGGTGACGAAGGCGGAGCTGCTGTAGAAGAGCATGGCGTCCACGTGGATTCCTCCGAACGACAACGCCCCCGGAAGCGGGGGCGCTGGGTGGGCAGGGGTTACTTCTCGGCGACCAGGCGGGCGTGGGCGGATTCCTCGCCCAGGTTGTTCAGCAGCCGCTCGCTGTACCAGTCGAGGAAGTTGATCACGCCAAACTCGTAGGTCTTGGAGTACGGCCCCGGCTGGTAGGCGGTGGAGTTGATCCCGCGCTGGTTCTCTTCGGCCAGCCGGCGGTCCTGGTCGTTGGTGGCGTCCCACACTTCGCGCAGGCGCGCCACGTCATAGTCGACGCCCTCCACCGCGTCCTTGTGCACCAGCCACTTGGTGGTGACCACGGTTTCCTGGGCGCTGATCGGCCACACGGTGAAGACGATCAGGTGGTCGCCCATGCAGTGGTTCCACGAGTGCGGCAGGTGCAGGATGCGCATGGAGCCCAGGTCCGGGTTCTTGATGCGACCCATCAGCTTCTTCGAGCCCTGCTTGCCGTCCATCGTCATGGACACGGTGCCGTCGAGCAGCGGCATGCGCACGATGCGGTTGCGCAGGCCGAAGCTTTCGTGGGCGTAGGGGATCTTCTCCTCGTCCCAGGCCCTGGTGCAGGCGGCGACCTGATCCTTGAACGCCTGACTGGCGCGCGGGTCGGTGACATCGTCCCACTCCAGCAGGGTCTTGAGCAGTTCGGGGTGCGAGCCGTTGCAGTGGTAGCACTCGCGGTTGTTCTCGAGCACCAGCTTCCAGTTGGCCGCTTCGCGGATCGTGGTCTGCACCGCGACCTTGGCGTTCTCCATGTCGTACGGCTCCATGTAGTGCTCGAGCGTCCGCAGGAAGTCGTCGATGGCCGGCGGATTCTCCGCCAGCGAAATGAAGATGTAGCCGCCGGCGGTCTTCACGTTCACCGGTTTCAGGCTGTAGTCCTGCATGTCGAAGTCGGCGCCCATTTCGGTGCCGGCGAACAGCAGGCGGCCGTCCAGTTCGTAGGTCCACTGGTGATAGGGGCAGACCAGCTTGGCGACCTTGCCCTTGTCGCTGACGCACAGGCGCGAGCCACGGTGGCGGCAGACGTTGTGGAAGGCGTGGATCTGCCCTTCCGCGCCGCGCAGGACGATGACCGGGTTGTCGCCGATCTGCAGGGTGAGAAAGCTGCCCTTGGTCGGAATCTCGCAGGTCATGCCGGCAATCAGCCACTCCTTGTGGAAGATCTCCTGCATGTCGATCTGGAACAGGCGCTCGTCGTTATAGAAGGGCTGCGGCAGCGAGAAGCTGTGGTCGCGGCTCTGCAGCATCTCGGCGGTGGCCTTGCGGGCCGGCTCCAGCGGATCGCCCAGACTCAGGGTAGTGGTGACGTCCATCGGTAGGTCCTCATGCCGCAGCCTCGACGGGCCGCCGGCGGAAATAAGTGGCTGATACGGTTGCCACGCAGGGCGGGTTCGCGGCGGGTGCCAGGCGCGCCGAGTGCGCCGTTTCCCGCCGTCTCGCTCAACCTTGGGGGTTGCTCGGCATGGAGCTGAGTGTGGGGCCGCACCCCGGGATTACCCTTATCCATGGGCGACACGGCCAGATCATTTCCCGACGCGCAACCGCACGTGCCAGGCGGCAGGTCGCGATAAGCATGCAAATGTCGCTGGCAGGTAAATGCAGCGGGCATCGTCGTGCACACAATCCGCCCCATCAGGCATGCCGAAAGGCCCCGTGACCTGTGCGTCGAGCGCGACGCGCACACCGGGCCCCGGCGCTGCCCCATCAGGCCCAGCACGGTCCGCGTGCGCGGAGAGACAGCATGTCGACGAACACCTTCCTCAATCCGGTCAACACCCAGACCTGGGCCAACGGCCGCCACCTGGTGCGCTGCGTCAAGGCCATCCAGGAAACCTGGGATGTGCGCACCTTCTGCTTCATGGCCGACGCGCCGATCATGTTCTTCTTCAAGCCCGGGCAGTTCGTCACCCTGGAACTGGAGATCGACGGTGTGCCGATCATGCGTTCCTACACCATCTCCAGCTCGCCCTCGGTGCCCTACAGCTTCTCCATCACCATCAAGCGCGTGCCCGGCGGCAAGGTCTCCAACTGGCTGCACGACAACCTCAAGGAAGGCGACCAGCTCCCGGTGCACGGGCCGGTGGGCAACTTCAACGCCATCGACTTCCCGGCCGAGAAGGTGCTGTTCCTCTCCGGCGGCGTCGGCATCACTCCGGTGATGTCCATGTCGCGCTGGTTCTTCGACACCAACGGCAACGTCGACATGGTCTTCGTACACAGCGCGCGCACGCCCAAGGACATCATCTATCACCGCGAGCTGGAGCACATGAACTCGCGGATCAACAACTTCAAGCTGCACCTGATCTGCGAGAAGTACGAGATGGGCGAGTCCTGGGCCGGCTACCGGGGCTTCCTGACCAAGGCGATGCTGCAGCTGATGGCGCCGGACTTCCTCGAGCGCGAGGTGTTCTGCTGCGGTCCGACGCCCTACATGCACGCGGTCAGGCGCCTGCTCGAAGCCGAGGGCTACGACATGTCGCGCTACCACGAGGAGGCCTTCGGCCCGACCCCGCCGGAAGTCCGCGCCGACGTGAAGGAACTGGCCGCCGAAGCCGCCGAGGCGCCGGCCGTGCCCCTGGCCGAGCAGAACCTCGTGGAATTCTGCGAGACCGGCAAGAGCATCCGCGTGGCGCCGGGCGAGACCGTCCACGCCGCCGCCGCGCAGCTCGGCCTGCACATTCCCAAGGCCTGCGGCATGGGCATCTGCGGCACCTGCAAGGTGATGAAGCGCGCAGGCGAAGTGGAGATGGAGCACAACGGCGGGATCACCGACGAGGACGTCGCCGAAGGCTACATCCTGTCCTGCTGCAGCGTGCCCAAGGGCGACGTGGTGATTGAGTACTGATCACAGCCTGCCCCCACCTGCCGCACACGTTACCCACTGAGTTATCCACAGACCAAGGGTGTCCCGGCGCAAGGCCGGAGACACCTCTGGCCGAACCTGATGGCCGCTCCGATCCCGCCTGCAACCCGCATGCCACTTGGCTTTTCCCTTCCCGCCGGGGTCAGCCGCAACGGGCGCGCAACCGCACGGCCGGAGCGCCTTTCGCGCCCCGGCTGCGACAACTATCCACATTGCTTCAATCTTCTTCCGGCGTCGCCTTGTAGCCGCTGGACAGGCGCTGCTGCACATCCTGCGGCACTGCGCTGTAGTGACTGGGCGAGAGGTCGTAGAGGCCCTGCCCGGCGGTGATCGACTTGAGCCGGTTGGCGTAGCCCTCCAGCTCCGCCAGCGGCACCTGGCCACGAATCAGCGCGACATGGGTCGACAGCGACTCGGTGCCCATCACCTGGCCACGCCGTCCCGTCAGGTCGGCGGTGATGTCGCCCAGGCGCGTATCCGGCGCGGTCACCTCGATGCTCACCACCGGCTCCAGGACGATCCCGCCGGCGTTGCGCAGCGCATCGAGCATCGCCTTGCGCCCGGCGGCCTGGAAGGCGATGTCCTTGGAATCCACCGAATGGCTCTTGCCGTCATAGACGGTGACCCTGACGTCGGCCACCGGGAACCCCGCCAGCGGCCCCGCCGCCAGCGCCGAACGCACGCCCTTCTCCACCGACACGATGAACTGGCCGGGAATCACCCCGCCCTTGACCGCATCGATGAACTCGAACCCGCCGCCACGCGGCAACGGCTCCACCCGCAGGAACACCTCGCCGAACTGCCCGGCGCCGCCGGTCTGCTTCTTGTGCCGGCTGTGCCCCTCGGCCATGCGCGTGGCGGTTTCCCGGTACGGCACGCTGGGCGCGCGGGTCTGCACCTCCAGCTTGTACTGGCCGGACATGCGTTCGAGCAGGTAGCGCAGGTGCATCTCACCCATGCCGCGCAGCACGGTTTCCTGGGTCGAGGCGTTGTAGTCCAGGCGCACGCAGGGGTCTTCGGCCTGCAGGCGCTGGAGGATTTCCGCCAGGCGCTGCTCGTCGCCCCGGCGGCTGGCCTCGATCGCCAGGCCCTGCATGGGCGTGGGGAAATTCAGCGGCGTGAGGCGGATATGGTCTTCGTCGTGGGAGTCGTGCAGCACCACGCCGTACTCCAGCTCGTCGACCTTGGTCAGGGCGCCGAAGTCGCCGGGAATCAGGTGCGACACCTCTTCATGCTTCTTGCCCTGCAGGCGCAGCAGGTGGCCGACCTTGAACGCCTTGCGGCCATCGCCGGCGAACAGTTGCATGTCCCGTTGCAGCGTGCCCTGGTGCACGCGGAACACCGCCAGGCGGCCGACGAAGGGGTCGATCACGACCTTGAACACATGGGCCAGGACGTGGCCCTTGGGGTCCGGCACGGAATGGAAACCCTCCACCGCACCGCTCTCGTCGGTGCGCACGAACAGCGGCGGATTGCCCTCGGCGGGATTGGGCGCCAGCCGCGCCAGCACATTCAGCAGCTCCGCGATGCCCGCGCCGGTGCGCGCCGAGACGAAGCACAACGGAATCAGATGGCCCTCGCGCAGCGCCCGCTCGAACGGTTCGTGCAGCGCTTCGGGCACCACCTCGCCCTCCTCCAGGTAGTGCGCCATCAGCGCCTCGTCGATCTCCACCACCTGGTCCACCAGCGCCTGGTGCGCCTCGGCCACGGAGGAGAAGTCCGCCTCGCCGTCGGGCTCGAAGAAACAGTCCACCACCCGCGCGCCGCCCTCCGCCGGCAGGTTCAGCGGCAGGACCTCCTTGCCGAACGCCTCGCGCAGATCCGCCAGCAAGGCCGGCAGGTCCACGCGCTCGGCGTCGATCTTGTTCACCACCAGCATCCGGCACAGGCCGCGCTCGCCCGCCCAGTCCATCATCCGCCGGGTGGTCAGTTCGATACCGTTCTGTGCATTGACCACCACCAGGGCGGTTTCCACCGCCGCCAGCGCAGGCAGTGCGTGACCGATGAAATCGGGATAGCCGGGCGTATCGATCAGGCGGACGTGCGCGCCTTCATGCTCGAAATGCACCAGGGCGGCGGCCAGCGAGTGATGGTATTCGCGCTCCAGGGGATCGGAGTCGCAGGCAGTGTCGCCGCGCTCCAGCGAGCCCATGCTGGTGATCGCGCCGCAACCCTGCAGCAGCGCTTCCGCGAGCAGCGTCTTGCCGCTGTCGCCGTGGCCGACCAGGGCGACCGTGCGGATCTGTTCCACCGAGTAACTGGACATGCTGATCTCCCGCCCCCAGGGTTCCTGCCACGCAGTTCATGGATTATAGGCAGTCACCTCCGGCGCCCGTGGACGAAAATTGACCAGCGCCACGCAACCCAGTGACCATCGCGGCTACAGCCATCCATCCACAACCCGCCCACACCTTCCCGGCAGAACGCTGCACAGCCAATGTGGAAAACACCGCATGAAATTCGCCGGAAGCCAGAATCCATCGGACATTCGGCGATTGATCAAAAAATGACCTGGACTGACGGATCCGCGCCCGGCGAGGCTTCCGGCGATCTGGGTACAGGTTGTCCACACCTTCTGCGAGATTCGCCCCACAGGCACTGTGGAAAGTTTCACGCGGGCCTCGAGGTCAGGGAAAAGCCCCTGTGGATCAGTCAGTTGCGCCGAAGCCTGGTCATTATTCGATCAAGGCCGCGCAGGCCTCGCCAAATGCTCCTTCGGCGATGTTTTCCACAGGAGGCTCACAAGAGGGTCAACATAAACCGGGGATAGCGCTGGAAACTTCATGCACAGAAATTCCACCACAATCGATACACAGGCCCACAAGTGATTGAAAAGACTGGATTGATCAGAAAATAGCCAGCTTCAGGAAAGCCCCGCGCCATCAGCTCCACAGGCACCTCCCAACAGTTTTTCCACAGGTTGGACAAGCCTGCCTCCACAGCCGCTGTGGAGATCTCCACAACACCCTGACCAACACTTGAAAGCCACGAACTACGGGCGTCCCATGAAAATGATCGGTGATTTTCCGCTGTTCATGAAAGTGCCTCGCCGCCGTCATTTTCCACCAGCTTATCCACAGCTTTATCACAAGATTGCAGCGGATTTTCGCCAAACGCTGAAACACAGCCGGAACGGTCTCTCGTGGGGTGAGGAGCTATGCTGGATTTCCCCCAGCAGAGGAGCCAGTCCCATGATCCTGACCACCACACCGACCATCGAGGGCAAGACCATCCAGGAATACCGCGGCATCGTGGTGGGCGAGGCGATCCTCGGCGCCAACGTGTTCCGCGACCTGTTCGCCGGACTGCGCGACATCATCGGCGGCCGCTCCGGCGCCTACGAGAAGGAACTGGGTCGCGCGCGGGAGATCGCCTTCGAAGAGCTGCGGGAGCGCGCGGAAGAACTGGGCGCCAACGCGGTGGTCGGCATCGACCTGGATTACGAAGTGGTGGGGCAGAACGGCAGCATGCTGATGGTCAGCGTGAGCGGGACCGCGGTGCGGGTGTAGAAACAACGGTCTTTGGCAGGCCCGCAGGATGGCGTGTAGGAGCGAGCTTGCTCGCGAACATCCGTGGCTTCACTTCACACCGTGGGATGAAGCGGGATTCGGCTCGCGAGCAAGCTCGCTCCTACAAAAAGCCACGCCGTTCAAATTTCGTTCAACAACCTGCGCGCCGCTCCAACCGTGGCTTGCAGGCATCCATCCACAGGTTGGGGACAGCTTGCGCGAGCAACCGTCCCCAGCACCTGGGGACAACTCAGGCTCAGGCGCCCATTACCTTGCGCCCATCACCCGACGAATATCGGCCGCCAGCGCCTCGACACGGGCGATGTCGGTGTCCCAGGAACACATGAAGCGCGCGCCGCCGGCACCGATGAAGGTGTAGAAGCGCCAGCCCAGCTGACGCAGGGCTTCCAGCGCCGGCTCGGACATCTGCAGGAAGACCCCGTTGGCCTCGACCGGGAACATCAGGCTGACGCCCGGCACGTCCGCCACGCGTTCGGCCAGCAGGCGCGCGCACTGGTTGGCGTGGTTGGCATAGTGCAGCCAGGCGCCGTCCTGCAGCACGCCGACCCAGGGCGCGGCGAGGAAGCGCATCTTCGACGCCAGCTGGCCGGCCTGCTTGCAGCGGTAGTCGAAGCCTTCGGCCAGTTCGCGGTTGAAGAACAGGATGGCCTCGCCCACCGCCATGCCGTTCTTGGTGCCGCCAAAGCACAGCACCTCGACCCCGGACTTCCAGGTCAGCTCCGCTGGCGTGGCACCCAGCGAGGCGCAGGCATTGGAGAAGCGCGCGCCGTCCATGTGCAGGTGCAGGCCCAGCTCGCGACAGGTGGCGCTGAGCGCCTGCAGCTCGTCCGGGCGGTAGACGGTGCCGACCTCGGTGGCCTGGGTGATGGTGACCACGCGCGCCTTCGGGTAGTGGATGTCCTGGCGCTTGAGGGCGATCTCGCGGATCGCCTCGGAGGTCAGCTTGCCTTCGGCGTTGGTGCGCGCCAGCAGCAGCTTGGAGCCGTTGGAGAAGAACTCCGGCGCGCCACACTCGTCGGTCTCGACGTGGGCGGTCTCGGCGCAGATCACGCTGTGGTAGCTCTGGCACAACGACGCCAGGGCCAGGGAGTTGGCCGCGGTGCCGTTGAAGGCGAAGAACACCTCGCAGTCGGTCTCGAACAGCTCGCGGAAGTGATCGGAGGCGCGGGCGGTCCACTGGTCCTCGCCGTAGGCGCGCTCGTGGCCGCGGTTGGCTTCGGCCATCGCGGCCCAGGCTTCGGGGCAGATGCCGGAATAGTTGTCGCTGGCGAACTGTTGGGTGTTGTCGGTCATGGGACGGCCTCGAAAAACGTTGTACGTCTGGCAGCAGCGTAGCAACGGATAGTCACTCGCCGCCGGAGGGGCGCGGGGCCTCTCTGCGCGAGAGGCCAGGCGGTCGATCAGGGCAGCTTGGTCAGCGCCATCTGTTCGGAGATGGGCACGAAGAGTTCGCGCAGGGACTGGGCGGTGCCGCCGTTGGGCTTGTCCGGCGAGCTCATGTTGAGCACGTAGCGGCCCTTGATCAGGCCGGTGAGGGTCGCCTCGCCGGTCTTGTCGTCCGGCGCCGGCACGCTGATCGCCAGCGGGTCGCCCATGCGGGTGCTGTCGATCACCGGCAGGTACTGTTCGCCGCCGAACTGCGCGGCGGTGCCGTTCTGCAGCGCGGCCTGGCGCGCCTGGTTGAGCAGCGAGACGTTCTTGGCGGTGGTGTCGCGCAGCTTGGCCTGGGCGGCCTGGTACTGCTTGGCGGTCTCGCTCTGCGGATCGCTGCCGGGCGCCGGCATGCCGGTGTCGGTCAGGGTCACCACCAGGCGCTGGCTGCCGTCGGCCTTGCCGTAGACGATGGTGGCGTCGTCGTAGCCGCACTCGCGGGAGATGAAGGGATAGCCGTAGACGGCCTTGGCCGGGGGTAGGGCTTTCTCCAGCTCGTGGCCGCTGCAACTGTCGCCGGAAGGAGCGCTGGCGCTGGCGGAGTCGACGGCCACCGGGGCCTCGGCCTTGGCGGGTTTGCTGTCGTCACCGCAACCCTGCAGCGTCGCGGCGAGCAGCAGGGCGGACATCAGGGGAAGGGGGTGTTTCATGGCGTCCTCGCATTTCGTGAGACGCGCAGTTTATGCCTTCGCGGTGATTCTTTCCTATCGCCTCAGGGCACGCACTGCCATTGGCCGGCGCTCTCCACGAAGCGCGCTTCGCCGACTCGCCAGCCCTCACCGCCGCGCTCCAGGCAGAAGCGCTTGTAGAACCACGCCCGCCGACGCTTCTGGTCACCCGCCAGCAGGTACACCTCGTACATGCCTGCCTGCAACGGCTGCGCCGGGGTGCTGGTCACGAAGTCTGCCGGCAGGCGCCCGTAGCCGATGCACTGATCTGCCACCAGGCGCAGGCCGGCGCCAGGCGTTCCGGGCGGCACGCTTTGCGCCCAGGTTTCCTTCGCGTCGCGGAGCACGGACACCGAGTGCAGCGTGACGACGTTGTCGGCGACCTTCGTCGAGCCTGAGAACAGACCGCCCACCTCATAGGTGCCGGTCGCACCGACGCAGAGCTGTTCGCCGTTCATCCATACCCGGGCCTCGCCGTCGTGGTGCCGGGAAGTCGCCTGTACGGAGCCGGCGAGTACGACGGCCAACAGGCCGCCCAGAAGCTCAGGGAAGCAGTGACGCATCTTTGGGGTTCCTCAGGAAATCGCTCAGGACCGCCTCGAACTCGGCGAGGCTGCGGACATTCCTGCCGCTTTCACTCATGACCGAGTTGCCGGTGGACCAGCTGAAATAGTCGGCAAGGATGTCGCCCTGCTGTTCCATGTTGAAGTCCTGCAACTTCGAGCCCGGCTTGAACTCGTAGACGTAAGGGTCGCCCAGCAGCCCCCACAAGGTGCCCGGATGCAGCAGCATGCCGTGCAGCCGCACCCAGTAGCCAAGCTGGTGCTGCCACACGTGCACCATCTCGTGCATGAACCAGTGGCGGTCGCGGGCATCCACGGAGAAGTCCGCCTTGTAGAAGTCCGGGTTGAAGTACATCTCCCCGTTGGGCGTCATCGCCGTGTTGTCGGGCTGCAGACCGAACGGCAGGTATTCCTCGTTGTGCACGCGCACCCGGGCGTAGTCCACCGAGTCCTTGAACAGGCTCTGCGCCATGCTCAGCTCGCCGCTGGTCAGCGGGCGCGACTTGTCGTCTTTCTGCACGGGCACGAGCGTCGCGCCCTGGGCTTGCGCCTTCGACGTCTGGACACCCGACACCGGCAGGGAAATACCCTGGCCCTGCGCCGGATCGTGCCGGGCGCAGCAGGCCGTGGCGATGGCGGGCGGCAGCAGGCGGAGGCTGGTGACGGCCATCTGCGTCGCCGAGCGGATGGGCTGCGTCGCGCCGGCGAGATCGGTCACGCCCGTGTGCACCGAGCCGTCCGCAAGCACGGCCTGGTACGGCAGGCTGGAATAGGGTTGGCCGTTGGCGGCGGAAAGCTGCAACTGGCAACTGAAGCCCACCGCGACAGGCAGCGGCGCGACGAACGGCGCCGGGCTGTGCTGGGTGCCGACCAGGACATCGCCCGAGCCGCTGATGATCGAGCCGCCGTGGGCGGTCGCGCTGCCCAGGAAGGCGATGGGCTGGCCGTCGACCAGAATGCTGCCGATACCTTCGGTCACGGCATCGCCGCAGGCGCTGCTGTCACCCACGCGCAACGCGGGCAGGCCGTTGATGATGACGCTGGGAGAGCCGGTGACGGTCGGGTTGACACCGTGTCCGGGCTTCGGACAGGCATCCTTGTCGCTGAGTCGTGCGGCGGGTTTGGACATGCGCGGAGTCCCTCCTGGATAGTGGCGGCTCCCCTCGGGGGCCATTCACGCCTTCCTGGCGTCCTGCCGCAATTCTGCCTGTCTGGAGCGGTCGTTTCCACAAACCGTCAACTTCCTCCCGCGGCGCCATGTCGCAAACGCACTCCCCCGTGGCGTACATAGGCATCTGGGGCGCAAGGGCCAGTCATACCATCGCTGCCAAGGGGCCTCATGCGGCCCGGCACCAGCCATTCCGGCGCGACTGTCGCGCCGCAGGGAGACGCAGCGATGTTCAGCAAGCACGACCAGATCCAGGGCTATGACGACGAACTGCTCGCGGCGATGGACGCCGAGGAAGCGCGCCAGGAGGACCACCTCGAGCTGATCGCTTCGGAGAACTACACCAGCAAGCGCGTCATGCAGGCCCAGGGCAGCGGGCTGACCAACAAGTACGCCGAAGGTTATCCGGGCAAGCGTTACTACGGTGGCTGCGAGCATGTGGATAAAGTCGAGCAACTGGCCATCGATCGCGCCAAGCAGCTGTTCGGCGCCGACTACGCCAACGTCCAGCCGCATTCGGGTTCCTCGGCCAACTCCGCGGTGTACCTGGCGCTGATCAATGCCGGCGACACCATCCTGGGCATGAGCCTGGCCCACGGCGGCCACCTGACCCACGGCGCCAAGGTGTCGTCCTCCGGCAAGCTGTACAACGCCGTGCAGTACGGCCTGAACACCGACACCGGGCTGATCGACTACGACGAAGTCGAGCGCCTGGCCGTGGAACACCAGCCGAAGATGATCGTCGCCGGCTTCTCCGCCTACTCCAAGACCCTCGACTTCCCGCGCTTCCGCGCCATCGCCGACAAGGTCGGGGCGCTGCTGTTCGTCGACATGGCCCACGTCGCCGGCCTGGTTGCCGCCGGCCTGTACCCGAACCCGCTGCCCTACGCCGACGTGGTCACCACCACCACCCACAAGACCCTGCGCGGTCCGCGCGGCGGCCTGATCCTGGCGAAATCCAACGAAGAGATCGAGAAGAAGCTCAATTCCGCCGTCTTCCCCGGCGCCCAGGGCGGCCCGCTGATGCACGTGATCGCCGCCAAGGCGGTGTGCTTCAAGGAAGCGCTGGAGCCCGGCTTCAAGGACTACCAGGCCCAGGTGATCAGGAACGCCCAGGCCATGGCTTCGGTGTTCATCGAGCGCGGCTACGACGTGGTCTCCGGTGGAACCGACAACCACCTGATGCTGATCAGCCTGGTGAAGCAGGGCCTGACCGGCAAGGAAGCGGACGCCGCCCTCGGCCGCGTCGGCATCACGGTGAACAAGAACGCCGTGCCGAACGATCCGCAGAGCCCGTTCGTCACCTCCGGCATCCGCATCGGCACCCCGGCGGTGACCACCCGTGGCCTGAAGGAAGAACAGTGCCGCGAGCTGGCCGGCTGGATCAGCGACGTGCTGGACCACCTGGGCGACGCCGACGTGGAGGCCAAGGTGGCCACCCAGGTCGCGGGCCTGTGCGCGGACTTCCCGGTCTACCGTTGAATTCCGGAGCGCTTTTGTAGGAGCGAGCTTGCTCGCGAACCAGCCCCGCCGCGAGGCCATTCGCGAGCAAGAGCTAGGCGCCCCCCCTCGGTCCTACGAAGAGCGGCACCGCGACTAGAGATTTCAGGAGCACCCCATGCAACGCTACTCCGGCTTCGGCCTGTTCAAGCACTCCCTGAGCCACCACGAGAACTGGCAACGCATGTGGCGCACGCCCACGCCCAAGCAGGTCTACGACGTGGTCATCGTCGGCGGCGGCGGGCACGGCCTGGCCACGGCCTACTACCTGGCCAAGGAGCACGGCATCACCAACGTCGCGGTGGTCGAGAAGGGCTGGCTGGGTGGCGGCAACACCGCGCGCAACACCACCATCGTGCGTTCCAACTACCTGTGGGACGAGTCGGCGCTGCTCTACGAACACGCCATGAAGCTGTGGGAAGGCCTGTCCCAGGACCTCAACTACAACGTCATGTTCTCCCAGCGCGGCGTCTACAACCTCTGCCACACTCTGCAGGACATGCGCGACGGCGAGCGCCGCGTGAGCGCCAACCGCCTGAACGGCGTGGACGGCGAACTGCTCAACGCGCAGCAGGTGGCGGAAGAGATCCCCTACCTGAACTGCACCAAGAGCGCCCGCTACCCGATCATGGGTTCCACCGTGCAGCGTCGCGGCGGCGTGGCCCGTCACGATGCCGTGGCCTGGGGCTTCGCCCGTGCCGCCGACGCCCTGGGCGTTGACCTGATCCAGCAGACCGAAGTGATCGGCTTCCGCAAGCAGGACGGCGTGGTGATCGGCGTCGAGACCAACCGCGGCTTCATCGGCGCCAAGCGCGTCGGCGTGGTCACCGCCGGCAACTCCGGGCACATGGCCAAGCTCGCCGGCTTCCGCCTGCCCATCGAATCGCACCCGCTGCAGGCGCTGGTTTCCGAGCCGCTCAAGCCGATCATCGACAGCGTGATCATGTCCAACGCCGTGCACGGCTACATCAGCCAGTCGGACAAGGGCGACCTGGTCATCGGCGCCGGCATCGACGGCTACAACGGCTACGGCCAGCGCGGCTCCTACCCGGTGATCGAGCACACCCTGCAGGCCATCGTCGAGATGTTCCCGGTGCTCTCGCGGGTACGCATGAACCGCCAGTGGGGCGGCATCGTCGACACCACCCCGGACGCCTGCCCGATCATCGGCAAGACCCCGGTGCAGAACCTGTTCTTCAACTGCGGCTGGGGAACCGGCGGCTTCAAGGCCACTCCCGGCTCGGGCAACGTCTTCGCCGCCACCCTCGCCAAGGGCGAGCCACATCCGCTGGCCGCGCCCTTCTCCATCGAGCGCTTCCACACCGGCGCACTGATCGACGAACACGGCGCCGCCGCCGTCGCACACTAAGAGGGCCCGACCATGCTGAATATCTTCTGCCCTCATTGCGGCGAGCTGCGTTCCGAAGAGGAATTCCACGCCAAGGGCCAGGCGCACATCCCGCGCCCGCTCGACCCGGCTGCCTGCACCGACGCCGAGTGGGGCGAGTACATGTTCTTCCGCGACAACCCGCGCGGCATCCACCACGAGCTGTGGGTGCACGCCGCCGGCTGCCGCCAGTACTTCAACGTCACCCGCCACACGGTGACCTACGAGATTCTCGAAACCTACAAGATCGGCGAGAAACCCAGCGTCACCGCCGCCGACTCCGAGAAGAAATCTGCCGTCCAGCCCGCCGTGGAGAAGGCCTAAATGAGCCAGATCAATCGCCTGTCCCGTGGCGGTCGCATCGACCGCAACAAGCCGCTCACCTTCAGCTTCAACGGCCAGAGCTACCAGGGCTTCGCCGGTGACACCCTGGCCGCCGCGCTGCTGGCCAACGGCGTCGACATCCTCGGCCGCAGCTTCAAGTACTCCCGCCCGCGCGGCATCGTCGCCGCCGGCGCCGAAGAGCCCAACGCCATCCTGCAGATCGGTTCGCGCGAAGCGACCCAGGTGCCCAACGTGCGCGCTACCCAGCAGGCGTTGTACAACGGCCTGGTGGCCAGCGCCACCAATGGTTGGCCGAACGTGCAGAACGACCTCATGGGGATCTTCGGCAAGGTCGGCGGCAAGATGATGCCGCCCGGCTTCTACTACAAGACCTTCATGTACCCGCAGTCCATGTGGCTGACCTACGAGAAGTACATCCGCAAGGCCGCAGGCCTGGGCCGCGCGCCCACCGAAGTGGATCCGGACAGCTACGACTGGATGAACCACCACGCCGACGTGCTGATCGTCGGTGCCGGCCCCGCCGGCCTGGCCGCCGCCCTGGCTGCCTCGCGCAGCGGCGCGCGGGTGATCCTCGCCGATGAACAGGAAGAGTTCGGCGGCAGCCTGCTCGACACCCGCGAAACCCTCGACGGCAAGCCCGCCGCGGAGTGGGTCGCCAAGGCCATCGCCGAGCTGGAAGGCAACCCGGACGTGATCCTGCTGCCGCGCTCCACCGTCAACGGCTACCACGACCACAACTTCCTCACCATCCACGAGCGCCGTACCGACCACCTGGGCGAAACCGCCCCGCTGGGCCAGGTGCGCATGCGCGTGCACCGCGTCCGCGCCAAGCGCGTGGTGCTGGCCGCCGGCGCCCACGAGCGTCCGCTGGTCTACGGCAACAACGACGTGCCGGGCAACATGCTCGCCGGCGCCGTCTCCACCTATGTACGCCGCTACGGCGTGGCGCCGGGCAAGAAACTGGTGCTGTCCACCAACAACGACTACGCCTACCGCGTCGCCCTGGACTGGCAGGAAGCCGGCCTGGAAGTGGTCGCCATCGCCGATGCGCGTCCCAATCCGCAGGGCCAGTGGGTCGAGGAAGCACGCAAGCGCGGCATGCGCGTCATCACCGGCAGCTCGGTGATCGAAGCCCGCGGCAGCAAGCGCGTGACCGGCGCCAAGGTGGCCTCCATCGATACCTTCCGCATGAAGGTCAACGCCCCGGGCGACTGGCTGGACTGCGACCTGATCGCCAGCTCCGGCGGCTACAGCCCGGTGGTGCACCTGGCTTCGCACCTGGGCGGCAAGCCGGAATGGCGTGAAGACATCCTCGCCTTCGTACCCGGCCTGGCCTTCCAGAAGCGCATCTGCGCCGGTGCGGTGAACGGCGTGTTCCGCCTCGCCGATGCCCTGGCCGACGGCTACCAGGCCGGCAGCCAGGCGGCAGTCGACGCCGGCTTCAAGGCCGTCGAAGGCGACCTGCCGGCCGCTTCCGAGCGTGTCGAGGAAGCCACCCTGGCGCTGTTCCAGGTGCCCCACGAGAAGCCCACCTCCCGTGCGCCCAAGCAGTTCGTCGATACCCAGAACGACGTCACCGCCGCCGCCATCGAACTGGCCTGCCGCGAGGGCTTCGAGTCCATCGAGCACGTCAAGCGCTACACCGCGCTGGGCTTCGGCACCGACCAGGGCAAGCTGGGCAACATCAACGGCCTGGCGATTGCCGCCCGCGCCCAGGGCAAGAGCATCGCCGACACCGGCACCACCATGTTCCGCCCGAACTACACCCCCGTAACCTTCGGCGCCGTCGCCGGCCGTCACTGCGGCCACCTGTTCGAACCGGTGCGCTTCACCGCCCTGCACGCCTGGCACGTGAAGAACGGCGCCGAGTTCGAGGACGTCGGCCAGTGGAAGCGCCCGTGGTACTTCCCCAAGCGCGGCGAAGACATGCACGCCGCCGTGGCCCGCGAGTGCCGCGCCGTACGTGAGTCGGTCGGCCTGCTGGACGCCTCGACCCTGGGCAAGATCGACATCCAGGGCCCGGACGCCCGCGAGTTCCTCAACCGCGTCTACACCAACGCCTGGACCAAGCTGGACGTGGGCAAGGCCCGCTACGGCCTGATGTGCAAGGAAGACGGCATGGTCTTCGACGATGGCGTCACCGCATGCCTGGCGGACAACCACTTCGTCATGACCACCACCACCGGCGGCGCGGCGCGCGTGCTGGAGTGGCTGGAGCTGTACCACCAGACCGAATGGCCGGAGCTGAAGGTGTACTTCACCTCGGTCACCGACCACTGGGCCACCCTCACCCTGTCCGGCCCCAACAGCCGCAAGCTGTTGGCCGAGGTCACCGACATCGACCTGGACAAGGACGCCTTCCCCTTCATGACCTGGAAGGAAGGCAAGGTCGCCGGCGTACCGGCGCGGGTGTTCCGCATCTCCTTCACCGGCGAGCTGTCCTACGAGGTGAACATCCAGGCCAACTACGCCATGGGTGTGCTGGAGGCCATCGTCGCCGCCGGCGCCAAGTACAACCTGACGCCGTACGGCACCGAGACCATGCACGTCCTGCGCGCCGAGAAGGGCTTCATCATCGTCGGCCAGGACACCGATGCCTCGGTCACCCCGGACGACCTGAACATGGGCTGGGCGGTGGGTCGCACCAAGCCGTTCTCCTGGATCGGCTGGCGTGGCATGAACCGCGCCGACTGCCAGCGCGAAGACCGCAAGCAGCTGGTCGGCCTCAAGCCCACCAACCCGATGGACCTGCTGCCCGAAGGCGCGCAACTGGTGTTCAACACCCAGCAGTCGATCCCGATGAACATGGTCGGCCACGTCACCTCCAGCTACATGAGCTCCACCCTCGGCTACAGCTTCGCGATGGCCGTGGTGAAGGGCGGGCTCAAGCGCATGGGCGAGAAGGTCTACGCCCCGCTGGCCGATGGCCGGGTGATCGAGGCGCAGATCTGCAGCTCGGTGTTCTACGACCCGAAAGGCGAACGGCAGAACGTGGATTGATGCGGCGTCGCCGGCCGCCCTCACCCTGCCCCTGGCTGCGCGCCCCGCTCCAAAGGGAGAGGGGACGGTTCGGAGCCGCCGGCGAGCACGACACTCACAGCACACTCAGCTCGGCCCCCTCTCCCTGCGGGAGAGGGCCGGGGTGAGGGGAAACAGGCGATAAGCGCCCCCAAGGTGAACAGAACATGAGCAAAGCCAATCTCTACCAGCAACGCCCCGCAGACGGCATCCAGGCCGAGTCGCCCCTGCACCACGCCGAGCTGGACAAGCTCGCCAACCGCAAGGTGGCCAACGCCGGCGTGACCCTGCGCGAGAAGAAATTCCTCGGCCACCTGACCCTGCGTGGCGACGCCCACGACCCGGCCTTCGCCGGCGGCGTGCACAAGGCCCTGGGCCTGGAGCTACCGGTAGCCCTGGGCCTGGTGGCCAAGGGCGACACCTCGCTGCAGTGGCTCGGCCCGGACGAGTGGCTGCTGATCGTCCCCGGCGGCGAGGAGTTCGCCGTCGAGCAGCGCCTGCGCGAAGCCCTCGGCGAGGACCTGCACTACTCGGTGATCAACGTCAGCGGCGGCCAGACCCTGCTGGAACTCGAAGGCGCCAAGGTCCGCGAAGTGCTGATGAAGTCCACCGGCTACGACGTGCACCCAAGCAACTTCCCGGTGGGCAAGGCGGTAGGCACCAACTTCGCCAAGTCCCAGCTGGTGATCCGCCATACCGGCGAGCACACCTGGGAGCTGGTGGTGCGCCGCAGCTTCTCCGACTACTTCTGGCTGTGGCTGCAGGACGCCTGCGCCGAGTACGGCCTGCAGGTGGCGGCGTAAGAAACGCTCTTCCCCCTCTCCCTCCGGGAGAGGGCCGGGGTGAGGGAGACCTCACTCCAACCTCTCCAGTGAGAGCCGCTCCAACGAGAGAAATGCTTCGGAGCCTGACCATGAGCCGCACCCCCGATACCTGGATCCTCACCGCCGACAGCCCGAGCCTGCTGGGAACGGTGGACGTGGTCACGCGCTACCTGTTCGAGCAGCGCTGCTATGTGACCGAGCACCACTCCTTCGACGACCGCCTGGCGCAGCGCTTCTTCATCCGCATCGAATTTCGCGCCGGCGACGGCTTCGACGAAGCGGCCTTCCGCGCCGGCCTCGCCGACCGCGTCTCGCCCTTCCAGATGAACGTCGAACTGACCCCGCCGGGCTACCGCAGCAAGGTGGTGATCATGGTCTCCAAGGCCGACCACTGCCTGAACGACCTGCTCTACCGCCAGCGCATCGGCCAGCTGCCGATGGACGTGGTGGCGGTGGTCTCCAACCACCCGGACCTGGAACCCCTGGCGCGCTGGCACGGCATCCCCTACCACCACTTCGCGCTCGACCCCAACGACAAGGGCGCGCAGGAGGCGAAGGTGTGGCAGGTGATCGAGGAGACCGGCGCCGAACTGGTGATCCTCGCCCGCTACATGCAGGTGCTATCCCCCGAGCTGTGCCGCCGCCTGGACGGCTGGGCGATCAACATCCACCACTCGCTGCTGCCCGGCTTCAAGGGCGCCAAGCCCTACCACCAGGCCTACCAGAAGGGTGTGAAGCTGGTCGGCGCCACCGCCCACTACATCAACAACGACCTCGACGAGGGCCCGATCATCGCCCAGGGCGTCGAGCCGGTGGACCACGCCCACTACCCCGAGGACCTGATCGCCAAGGGCCGCGACGTGGAGTGCCTGACCCTGGCGAAAGCCGTGGGCTACCACATCGAGAAACGCGTGTTCCTGAACGCCAACCGGACGGTGGTTTTGTAGGAGCGAGCTTGCTCGCGAACCCATTCACGCAACGCAGCCGGCTGAGGCCGAAACATCGACAAACACCCCCTCTCCCTCTGGGAGAGGGCTGGAGTGAGGTGCTCCCTGAGCGCCCACCCAACCACCGAGCAACATCGACAGACCGCCGGCTGCCAATCCCCCGGCCCTGTCGCGCAACACACGACATCCCAGTGCAGAACCGCGAGCCGCAAGGCCCGCCTTTGTACCCACAAACACAATGAGGAATGCGTATGTCTGGCAATCGTGGTGTGGTTTATCTCGGCCCGGGCAAGGTCGAGGTACAGAACATCCCCTATCCGAAGATGCAGGACCCGCAGGGCAAGCAGATCGACCACGGGGTGATCCTGCGCGTGGTGTCCACCAACATCTGCGGCTCCGACCAGCACATGGTCCGTGGCCGTACCACCGCTCCCGAAGGCCTGGTACTGGGCCACGAGATCACCGGCGAGGTGGTGGAGATCGGTCGAGGCGTGGAAACCATGAAGATCGGCGACCTGGTCTCGGTGCCGTTCAACGTCGCCTGTGGCCACTGCCGCACCTGCAAGGAGCAGCACACCGGCGTCTGCCTGACGGTCAACCCGTCCCGCGCCGGCGGCGCCTACGGCTACGTCGACATGGGCGGCTGGGTCGGTGGCCAGGCCGAGTACGTGATGGTTCCCTACGCCGACTTCAACCTGCTGCGCCTGCCCAACCGCGACGCGGCGATGGAGAAGATCCGCGACCTGACCTGCCTCTCCGATATCCTGCCCACTGGCTACCACGGAGCGGTGACGGCCGGCGTCGGTCCGGGCAGCACCGTCTACATCGCCGGTGCCGGTCCGGTCGGTCTCGCCGCTGCCGCCTCGGCCCGCCTGCTGGGCGCCGCCGTGGTGATAGTCGGTGACGTCAACCCGACCCGCCTGGCCCACGCCAAGGCCCAGGGCTTCGAAATCGCCGACCTGTCCAGGGACACCCCGCTGCACGAGCAGATCGCCGACCTGCTGGGCGAGCCGGAAGTGGACTGTGCGGTCGACGCGGTGGGCTTCGAAGCCCGTGGCCACGGTCATTCCGGCTCGCAGCACGAGGCTCCGGCCACCGTACTGAACTCGCTGATGGGTGTGGTGCGGGTCGCCGGCAAGATCGGCATTCCGGGCCTTTACGTCACCGAGGATCCGGGCGCGGTGGACGCGGCCGCCAAGCAGGGCTCGCTGAGCATCCGCTTCGGCCTCGGCTGGGCCAAGTCGCACAGCTTCCACACCGGCCAGACCCCGGTGATGAAGTACAACCGCCAGCTGATGCAGGCGATCATGTGGGACCGCATCAAGATCGCCGATGTCGTCGGGGTGGAAGTCATCACCCTGGACGAAGCGCCCAAAGGCTATGGCGAGTTCGATGCCGGCGTGCCGAAGAAATTCGTCATCGACCCGCACAACCTGTTCCGCGCCGCCTGACGACGCACCCGCCCCCCGGCCGCGACTCCACTTCCGCGGCCGTCTCTCCAGGGGAGCCGCAAGGCTCCCTTTTTTTGCCCATACGCCACGCGCTCCCAGGCGTACCGCAAGTCACGGACGGATCCTGCAGGAGCGAGCTTGCTCGCGAACCGCCCAGTTGCGGAGCCTGTTCGCGAGCAAGCTCGCTCCTACGAAAGGCGCAAGATCACAGTTTCGGCACAGGGCACAGGGCACAGTCGAAGTCGCCGTCCTGGCAATCGAGAGTGTCCGCAACTCTTCGATGCGGCACTCGGTCATCACCTTCAGGCGGCGGCAGCCGGACTCTCTAGCGCAAGGCAGTATCGAGCCGCGCGGCAGGCAGTCTCGGGCTAAACTGGAAACTCCCTTGCCCTGGAGAACACCATGTCGCTGACCCATCTGCTCGTTCCGACCTTCACCCGGATGCTCACCAACCTCGGGCAATGGCTCGACAAGGCCGAGGCGCACCAGAGGGCCACGGGCGGTGATGTCGAAGCGCTGATGTCGATGCGGCTGGCGGCGGACATGTACCCGCTGGCGTCACAGGTGCGCTTCACCTGCTTCCAGGCGCTGGAACCGACCTATCGGCTTCGTGGCCTGGCCATTCCCGAGCACTGGCTGGGCGTGCGCCAGGACGGCTGGGAAGCGAACGAACGGCCGGGTTCGCCGGACGACGCACGGGCCTGCGTTGCCGAGGCGCTGGCGGTGCTCGGCGACCTGCAACCCACGGCACTGGATGGCGAGTCCCCATCGGCGATCGCGCTGGACCTGCCCAACGGCATCGTGTTCGACCTGACCCGCGAGCAGTACGCGCGCGACTGGGCGCTACCGCAGTTCTACTTCCACTGCGTCACCGCCTACGCGATCCTGCGCCACCACGGCATCGAGCTCGGCAAGGCCGACTATGTGGCGCACATGCTGGCCTTCATCCGGCCAGGCTCGATGCCCCAGGGCTGAAGCCAGGCTGCGGCGCCCAGCCCCTTCGCCTCGATCCGTGGGCCTAGTTCACCCGGCGGCTGCAACCCACCCAGTACGGCTCCCGCAGCGCCCTGCGCAGCAGCTTGCCGGCCGGATTGCGCGGCATGGCGTCGATGAAGTCGATGCTCTTGGGCACCTTGAAGCCCGCGATGCGCTCACGCGCCCAGCCCAGGATGCCGTCGACGTCCGCCGCCACGCCCGGACGCAGCACCACCATCGCCTTGACCGCCTCGCCCCAGCGCTCGTCGGGCACGCCGATCACGGCCACGTCGGCAACGGCCGGGTGACCGTAGATGGCGCTCTCCACTTCGGCCGGATAGATGTTTTCCCCGCCGCTGATGATCATGTCCTTGACCCGGTCGTGGATGTAGAGATAGCCGTCCGCGTCCATGTAGCCGGCATCGCCGCTGCGCAGCCAGCCGTCGGCGTCGAGGGTGCGGGCGGTGTCTTCCTCCTGCTTCCAGTAGCCGGCCATGTTCTGCGGCGAGCGGATCACCACTTCGCCCACCTCTCCGGCCGGCAGCCTCCGGCCGTCCGGCCCGACCACCGCCACCTCGCTGCCGGGCATGGCCTTGCCGGCGGCGCGCATGCGCGGGACATCGGCGGGCGTGTGGTCTTCCGGCGGCAGCGCCACGATGGTGCCGGTGGTCTCCGTCATGCCGTACTGCTGCACGAAGCCACAGCCGAAGACCGCCATGCCCTCGCGCAGCAACGCGGCGGGGATCGGCGACGAGCCGTACAGCATGTGCTTGAGACGCGAATAGTCCACCTGCCGCGCACGCGGGTCGCGCAGTACGATCTGCATGGCCGCCGGCACCATGAACAACTTGCTGATGCGGTCGTGCTCGATGTAGTCGAGCACCTTGCTCGGATCGAACTCGCGCGCCACGACCCCCTTGCAGCCGACCAGGACGCCACGCACGCCCCAACCCGAGCCGCCGATATGCGCCACCGGCATGGCCACCAGAGAGACGTCGTCGTCGCTCCATTGCGACCAGTCCGCTCCGTCGTGCAGGGCGATCTCGGTACCGCAGGTCAGGTTGCGATGCATCAGCATCACGCCCTTGGGACGTCCGGTCGTACCCGACGTATAGAGTTGCAGCACCACGTCGTTGGGCTGCGCTTCATGCGTCGGCGGGGTATCCGGGCAGGCGTCGCGCCAGTCCGGATAGGCCGGCCAATCAGCTTCTCCGCCCTCCATCGCCACCGCGCGACGCACCAGCGGCAGCGCTGGCAGCAGGCCGCGCACCAGCGCCGATGACTCCGTGCCGACGAAAACCAGCGTCGCGTCGCAATGCGAGACGATGTACTGGATCTCGGGCCCCGCCAGCCGCCAGCTCACCGGCGTGATGACGGCGCCCATCTTGGCCGCGCCAAAGAACAGCTCGAAATAGTGGTCGCTGTTCTTGCCGACATAGGCGATACGGTCGCCGGCCTTCACGCCGTCGGCCAGCAAGGCCTGCGCAACGCGATCGGTATGCCGGTCGAAATCGCCAAAGGTGGTCTCGCGGCCTTCGAAGGCATATGCAATGGCCCCGGCCCGCTCCCGGGCGAAGTGGCGAATCGCGCTGGACAACGTCGCGAGGTATTCCGTCTTCATGAACCTTGCCTCCTGTTCTGATTTTTGTAGAGAGGGTGGGTAACGATGCCAAGGGGGCTGATGGGTGCGCTCAGAGCTGCAGGACCTGTCGCGCGATGATGTTGCGCTGGATCTCGCTGGAACCACCGTAGATCGATGCCTTGCGATAGTTGAAGTAGCGCGGCGCGACCGGAGCGGCATCGTCCGGCCCCAGGCGCGGGCTGGCGGCGCGCCCCTGGATCTCGGCCCAGGTGTCCCGTACGAATGGCAGCGCATAAGGCCCGAGCGCATCGACGGCCAGCTCGGAGATGGCCTGGGCCGTCTCGGTGCCGACGACCTTGATCATGCTCGAGGCCGCGCCGATCGACGCGCCCGAGGCCACGCCGGAGAACAGCCGTTGCTCGGTCGCCTCGGCCGCCGCCACGCGCACATGCATGGCGCCCAGCCGTTGCCGGAAGACGGGATCGTCGATCAGCCGTCCGTTGCCCTCTTCACCGGGCTGCGCGGCGGCAATCGCCGCCACCTTGTCCAGCTGCCGGCGCAGCATCGGCGCATAGCTGCCGCCACGCTCGAACTCGAGCAGGTACTTGGCGACGGTCCAGCCCATGCCTTCCTCGCCGAGGCGTTGCGTGACCGGTACGCGCACGTCGTCGAAGAAGACCTGGTTGACCTCCTGCTGGCCTTCCATCGGGCCGTCGAGCGTGGGCAGTGCCGAGATGGTGATACCGGGCGTGCGCATGTCGAGCAGCAGGAATGTAATGCCCTCCTGCGGCCTGCCCTCGCGCGAGGTGCGCACCAGGCAGAACATCCAGTCGGCCCACTGCGCGTGTGTCGTCCAGATCTTCGAACCGTTCAGGACGTAGTGCTCGCCGTTCGCATCGGCACCACGCGTCGCGCGCATCTGCAACGAAGCCAGGTCGGAGCCGGCGTTCGGCTCGGAATAGCCCTGGCACCACAAGTCGTCGGCCGAGAGGATGCGCGGCAGGAAGCGGGCCTGCTGCTCGGGGGTGCCGTATTTCATGATGACCGGCGCCACCATCTTCAGTCCCATCGGCGACACCGGCGGGCAACCGGTGGCGGCCAGTTCGCTCTGGAAGAGATGACGTTGCGTGGGCGTCCAGCCGGGGCCGCCATGCGCCTGCGGCCAGTTCGGCGCCGCCCAGCCGCGCGCGTGCAGTGCCTTCTGCCAGCGCACCTGTGCCGCCTTGTCGAGGTAGCCGTTCTTCGACTGCGCCATCATCGCGCGCAGTTCGGCGTCGTACGCCTCGGCGATCCAGGCGCGCACCTCGGCGCGAAACTGCAGGTCCTGCGGAGAGTCGTTGATGTCCATGACGATCCTTATACGTTGGCCGGGTAGCGCAGGTCGACGCAGCGCCGCAGGTGGTAGGCGATGTTGCCGAACTGCAGGCCGATCGCGGTGACGCGCTTGAAGTAGTGACCCACCGCCGTTTCCTCGGTCACCCCCATGCCACCGTGGATCTGTACCGCCCCCTGGCCGATGCGCCGGCCGGCCTCGTCGACATGCGCCTTGGCGGTGCTGACGGCCAGCGCGCGCTCCCGGGGCTCGTCGGAAACACGCATGGCCGCCACCTGGGTGAGGGCGACGGCCTGCTCGTGCAGCATGTACATGTCCGCCATGCGATGCTGCAAAGCCTGGAAGCTGCCGATGGCCTGTCCGAACTGTTGACGCTGGCGCGCGTACGCGACGGTGTCCTCCAGCATTCGCGCGGTGGCGCCGGTCGCTTCCGCGCACAGGGCCAGCGTGGCGATGTCGCACAACCGCTCGAGCAAGGGCAATGCGCCCCCCGGCGTTCCCAACACCTGTGCCGCGCTCACCCGCACGCCGGCCAGCACCAGGTCGGCGGTCCGGCCGCCGTCGAAGGTGGGGGACTCGATCAATGTCAGGCCCGGCGCCGTGCGCTCGACCCAGAACAGCGTCGGCCCCTCGGCGGTGTTCGCGCTGACGATGAAGTGCGTAGCCCAGGGCGCCCCGCTGACGAGCGCCTTGCGCCCATGCAGGCGGTACCCTCCGGCGTCGGCCTCCGCGCGGACCCGCGGCGCAATGCCGTAGCGCAGCTCCGGTTCGGCATGGGCCCAGCCCACCACCCGCTCGCCGGCCGCGATGGCCGGCAGCACGTCGGCCGCCAGCGTCTCATCGGCGTGTTGCAGCGCCTCGACCGCCAGGATGGCCGTGCCGAGGTACGGCTCCAGCACCAGGTGGCGACCGAACTGCTCCATCACCGCGAGGTAGTCGACGATGCCGCCGCCCGAGCCACCGAAGCGCTCGGGAATCCCGATGCCCAGCAGCCCCAGGTCCTGGGCGAATGCCCGCCAGCAGTCGGGACGCCAGCCGATTGCCGAGTTCACGGCGGCCTGACGCGCATCGAACGTGTAATGATCGGACAAGTAGCGCGCGAGCATGTCGCGCAGCAGGTCCTGTTCCTCGCTGAAGCGGAAATCCACGGGGCGGCCCCTCGGTGCGAACGAGATCCAGCCATTCTGTGTCGTGCCGCCCCCCGCCAGCGACGTTCGAAGGAACTATTCGCACTGCGCGAGGACGACGTCCATCACCCGCGCAGGCATTCGCCAACCGCTGGATGGACGCAGGCGCCGGCCTCAGCCCAGCAGCTTCGCCGCCATCCGCTCCAGGGCCTGACGCTGGAAGGCGCGGAAGTCCGCGTCCGGCTGCTGGCCTTCGAGCATCGGCAGGAAGGGATCGACCACCTCGGTGCGCACGCCGGCCAGTTCCTCGATCACCGCGTGGCCGCAGAACGGCACGTAGGCTTCGGCGTAACCGCCTTCGTGAACCAGCACCAGCCGGCCCCCGCACAGACGCTCCGCCACGTCGCGGACCGATGCGGTCATGGCGCGGAAGGTCTCGCTGTGGGCGAGCATGCGCGCCAGCGGGTCCACGCCGTTGGCGTCGAAGCCGCAGGCGACCACGATCAGCTCGGGCTGGAAGCGTTCCAGCGCCGGAACGATGAGGGTTTCCATCGCCATGCGATAGGCGTCGTCGCCACTGCCCGGATAGAGCGGCACGTTGAAGTTGTAGCCGGTGCCCGCGCCCTCGCCGATGTCCTCCACCGCGCCGGAGCCGGTGGGGAAGCAGTCGGCCTGGTGGATCGACAGGGTCAGCACGTCGTCGCGGCCATAGAAGATCGACTCGGTGCCGTTGCCGTGGTGCACGTCCCAGTCCAGCACCGCCACGCGCGTGAGGCCGTGGCGCGCCTTGGCCGCTTCCACCGCCACGGCGATGTTCGCCAGGTAGCAGAAGCCCATGCCGCGATCGGCCAGGCAATGGTGACCCGGCGGACGGGACAGCGCGTAGGCATTGTCCAGCTCGCCGCGCATCACCGCGTCCACCGCGGCAATGGCGAGCCCCGCGGACTGCCGGGCGATCTCGTAGGTGCCGGGACCGACCATCGCTTCCTCGCCCAGTTCGCCGTGGCCGGCAGCGCTCATGGCCTTGAAACGCGCCAGGTAGTCCGCCGGGTGAACGCGCAGCAGGTCTTCCTCGCTGGCCAGCGGCGCGCTGGAAAGCCTGAGCCGGTCACTGAGGCCGGAGACGTCCATCAGGCTCTTCAGCCGGCGTTTGCTCTCCGCCGATTCGGCATGCCCGGAACCGGCCGGCGGCTGCAGCCAGCCGCCCACCGGGAGGATCAGCGCGTGCAGCCCGGCGGCGTGCCAGAAGCAGCGTTCGTCGAAGAAGAATCCGCTGCGACGGCTCATGCGCGGGCCTCCTTCAGGCTGCGTTGGCGCTTGCGGCTGAACAGCCAGTAGACCGGCGAGACCACGCCCAGGCCGACCACCCAGGAGATGTCAGCACCGTTCATGGCCTGGGCGGCCACGCCGGTGTAGAGCGCGGTGGACATGAAGGGGATCTGCACCAGGATGCCGAGGATGTAGCAGTTCACCGCGGTCCAGTTGAAGGTGCCGTAGATACCGCCGTCGCGGCGGAAGAACGACAGCACGTCGTATTCGCCGTGGGCCACCAGGTAGTAGTCGACCAGGTTGATCGCGCTCCAGGGCACCAGCACGTAGAGCAGCAGCAGGATGAAGTTGGTGTAGTTGGCCATGAAGTTGTCCTGGCCGAGCAGGGCGATGGCCAGCGAGCCACCGAACAGCACCAGGGAGATCACCGCGCGCCAGCCGGCCTGGGCGTTCCACGCCGGAATCAGGGTCTGCCCGACGGTGATGGTCGAGAGCGTGCCGCAGTACAGGTTCATCGAGTTGGTGGCGGCGATGCCGATGGAGAACACCGCGACCATCACCGCGCTGAAGCCGCCGGTCATGTCGATCAGCCCGGCGATGACATCGCCCTCGCCCACCGACAGGCCGACCAGCACGCCCAGCAGCATCGGCAGGATCGAACCCAGGCAGCAGCCCCAGTAGCTGGACCAGAACGCGGTGCGCGAGCCGGTGCCCTGCGGCATGTAGCGCGAGTAATCGGAGACGTAGGGCGCGTAGGCCAGTTGCCAGAGCGCGGCGATGGACAGTGCGCCGAGAAAGCCGGGGATGGTGGTCTGGTTGCGCTCGAGCAGGTCCGCCGGCAGGCCGTGGACGAACAGCAGCCAGATGAAGCAGACCAGCAGCACCGCGCCGGACAGCCAGCACATCAGCCGGGTGTAACCGTGGATCAGGCGGTAGCCGAAGATGCTGGCGATGACGCTCAGCGCACCGACCAGCAGGATGCCCTGGTTAGTGCTGATCACCGGGAAGCGCGCACTGAGCGTCTGCCCGCCGAGCACCAGGTTGGAGGCGAAGAAGCCCAGGTACATGATCACCACCAGGGCGACCACCAGCAGCGAGCCGTAGGAGCCGAACTGGCCGCGGGTCTGCACCATCTGCGGCACGCCCAGCTGCGGCCCCTGGGCCGAATGCAGGGCCATGAATATCCCGCCCAGCAAATGGCCGAGCACCAGCGCCAGCACGGCGCTGAAGAACGGCAGCTTGAAGATGGTGACCGCCAGTGCGCCGGTCACTACGGTGAGCAGCATGATGTTGCTGCCGAACCAGATGGTGAAGAGATCACGGGCACGGCCGTGGCGTTCATGGGCGGCGATGGGCTGAATGGTGCTCAGCTCCAGGGTCGCCGACGGGTTCTGTGTCGTCGTCATGGTCTGTCTCATCCGCACAGCGCGGAATGCAAGGCGCGTGCCCGGCGCGGACGCCGGGCACGCGTCAGGGAAGGATCAGCGTGCGGCCCAGGCGTTGAAGCGCTGTTCCAGCTCTTCGCCGTGATCCACCCAGAAGGCGGCATCGACGGCGCGGGCGCCTTCCAGGTTGGTCGGTGCGGTGGGCAGCGCGTCGCGTACATCCGCCGGCAGCAGGTCGAGGGTGCCCTTGTGCACCGGGCCGTAGGGGATGTTCTCGGAGAAGGTCTTCTGGGTCTGCGGCTGGCTGGCGAAGGCGATGAACTTCTCGGCCAGCGCCTTGTTCGGCGTGCCTTTCACCACGGCCCAGTATTCCGGGTCGTAGAGGCTGCCCGGCCAGACGATGCCCAGCTTCACGCCTTCCTTCTGCGCGGCGGCGATGCGGCCGTTGTAGGCGGCGCTCATCACCACATCGCCGGCGGCCAGCCATTGCGGCGGCTGCGCGCCGGCTTCCCACCACTGGATACTCGGCTTGAGCTGGTCGAGCTTGGCGAAGGCGCGGTCGACGCCGGCCTTGGTGCCGAGCACCTCGTACAGGTCCGCCTGCTTCACGCCGTCGGCCAGCAGGGCGATCTCCAGGGTGTACTTGGCGCCCTTGCGCAGGCCGCGCTTGCCCGGGTATTCGGTAGTGTTCCAGAAGTCGGCCCAGGACTGCGGCGCCTTGGCGACCTTGGCGCCGTTGTAGGCCATGACCATCGACCAGACGTAGGTGGCCACGCCGCATTCGCTCAGGGTGCCGGGAACGAAGTTCTTCGGATCGCCGATGGCCGCCGGGTCGATGCGCTCGAACAGGCCCTCGTCGCAGCCGCGCAGCAACTCGGGGCTTTCCACTTCCACCACATCCCATGTGACCTTGCCGACGTCCACCATAGCCTTGACCTTGGCCATTTCGCCGTTGTACTCGCCGGCGACGATCTTCCCGGCGCCGCTGGCTTCGAAGGGTTTGAAATAGGCCTGCTCCTGGGCCGCCTTGGTGGCGCCGCCAAAGGAGATGACAGTGATGCTTTGGGACTGGGCCTGAACGCCGCCGACAGCGGCGGCGAGAGCACAGGTGAGGGACACACGCACGAGCAAGGACGATTTCATGGAACGACTCCCACAGCCGGATTGGCGTTGTTGTGTTGCTGGGCAGTACCCCCGGCAAATGCCGGGCAAAAGGGTTCCATCGCGCGGGCGTCTTCGCGCTCGCGGCGTTGTTGTAGAGCTTTTGTTCTTCGTAGGAGCGAGCTTGCTCGCGAACAGACTCCGCAGCGGGGCGGGTTCGCGAGCAAGCTCGCTCCTACAAAAGAGCGGAAGCGGGTGCCGTTACAGCACGCCGATTTCCTCGGCCGTGCGGTCGACCGCGCGGCGGGTCTTCTCGACCAGTTCGTCGATCTCCGTACGGCCGGCGACCAGCGCCGGGGCCATGATCATGCGGCCGAGGGTGGAGCGAATGATCACGCCCTCCTCGAAGCCGATGGTGCGGCAGCGCCAGGCCAGGTCGTTCTCGTTGTCGTAACGCTTGCGGGTGGCCTTGTCCTGGACGAACTGCAGCGCGGCGACGAAGCCGGTGCCCTGGATGTCGCCCACCAGCGGGTGGTTGCCGAAGACTTCGCGCAGGCACTGCTGCAGGTACGGACCGGTGTCGTTCTTCACCGCATTGACCCAACCCTCGTCACGCAGCGCGCGCAGGTTGGCCACGGCCACCGCCGCCGCCACCGGGTGGCCGGAGTAGGTCAGGCCGTGGGCGAACACGCCGCCCTCTTCCACCAGGGTCTGGGCGATGCGCTTGCTCAGTACCAGGCCGCCCATCGGGATGTAGCCGCTGGTCAGGCCCTTGGCGATGGACAGGGTGTCGGGCTGGAAGCCGAAGTGCTGGTGGGCGAACCATTCGCCGGTACGGCCGAAGCCGCCGATCACTTCGTCCGCGCACAGCAGCACGTCGTACTGACGGCAGATGCGCTGGATTTCCGGCCAGTAGCTTTCCGGCGGGAAGATCATGCCGCCGGCGCCCTGGAAGGGTTCGGCGATGAAGCCGGCGACGTTGTCGGCGCCCAGCTCGAGGATCTTCTCTTCCAGCTGCAGCGCGCAGCGGCGGCCGAATTCGGCCGGGGTCAGGTCGCCGCCGGCGGCGAACCAGTAGGGCTCGTCGATGTGCGCGATGTCCGGGATCAGGCCGCCCATCTCGTGCATGAACTTCATGCCGCCCAGCGCGGTGGCCGCCAGGGTGGAGCCGTGGTAGCCGTTCCAGCGGCCGATCATGATCTTCTTCTGCGGCTTGCCTTCGATCTGCCAGAAGCGGCGCACGGTACGGATCAGCACCTCGTTGGCCTCGGAGCCGGAGTTGGTGTAGATCGCGTGGCTGTAGTGCTCGGGCAGCAGGCTGAAGAGGGTCTCGGAAAGCTCGATCACCGCCGGGTGGGTGGTGTGGAAGAACATGTTGTAGTACGGCAGTTCGTCCAGCTGGGCGGTGGCGGCGGCGGTCAGGTCCTTGCGGCCGTAGCCCAGGTTGGTGCACCACAGGCCGGACATGCCGTCCAGGTAGCGGTTGCCGTCGTTGTCCCACAGGTGCAGGCCTTCGCCGCGCACCATCACGCGCGGGCCTTCGGCGTTCAGCGCCTTCTGGTCGAGGAAGGCGTGGATGTGGTGAGCCGCATCCGCTTTCTGGTAATCGCGGGTTTCACGTTGCGGTCTGGTCTGGTCGGTCATCGACATTCTCCAAGTTCCCGAGGCGTACGTCAGGCCGTCGGGGATTGCAGGGGATCGAGGGCGACGGACTTACCCTGGGCAGTCTCACCGGCCGTCTCGAGCGGTTCGGGTACGAAAAGCGGTTTGCGCATCACCAGCTTGATCCACACGACCGCGACCAGCGAGACCACGCCCAGCACCACGCCTGCGCTGGCGAAGATGCGGCCGGTCATTTCCGGGGTCGGGGACACGTGCACCACGGCATAGAGCATGCCGGCGATGCCGAACAACTGGGGCAGCGGGTAGAACGGCGTGCGGAACGGCCGGGCCAGCTGCGGGTAGCGGCGACGCAGGGCGAGTACGTCGACGTGGGCGATGATGTAGGCCAGCAGCCAGGACAGCGCGGCGGCCAGCAGCAGGATGTTGATGGCGTCCGGGTTGTCGCCCAGCAGGACGATCGGCAGCCCGGTGATGGCGGCGACGAACAGCACGGCCACCCACGGCGTGCGCGCCTCGCGGCTGAGCCACTGGAACTGCGGGAAGGCCTGGCCGTTCTGCGCCATGCCGTAGAGCATGCGCGGGATGGCCGCCAGCGACGAGTTCAGGGTGCTGCAGGTGGCGGTGATGGCGGCGATCACCAGGAACAGCTGGCCATACTCGCCGAAGGCGCGGTTGGCGAACAGGAAGTGCGGCAGCAGGCTGCCGGCCAGTTCCTCGCCGGGGATCAGCATCAGCGCGCCCAGGCAGTACAGGGCGATGGTCAGGAAGATAATGGTCAGGCCGAGGATCATCGAACGCGGGATGTTGCGCTCCGGACGCTTGGTTTCCTCTACCAGCGGGCACACGAACTCGGCGCCGACGAAGCCCCACACGGCCATCGCGGTCAGCGCCAGCACGCCGACGCCCAGCGGGTTCCAGCCACTGGCCAGGGCCAGTTCGGCGGACGCCTGCTCGCTGCCGACCGAACCCAGGCCCAGCGCCAGCAGGACGATCATCATCACCAGCGCCAATGCGCTCTGCAGGCGCGCGAAGATGTCGATGCCCAGCAGGTTGAGCACGGTGAACAGGCCCAGCACGCCGTAGGCGATGAGCATCGGCGGCACGCTGCCGGGGTAGACCTTGCCGATGATCATGTCGAGCAGCAGCAGTTCGGCGGACAGCGCGAACATCGCCACCACCACGTAGCCGGAGAAGGTCGCCAGGATCGCCGGGAAATGCCCGATAGCCACTTCGGTGTAGCTGCTCAGGCCGCCGGCGCGCGGGATCATCAGCGCCAGTTCGGAGAAGGAGAAGGCATAGCTCAGGGCCAGCAGGTAGGCCAGGCCCAGCGGCACGATGAAGCCGAGGCCGGCGCTGCCGGCCCCCTGCAGCATCAGCACCATCACACCCTGGGACACCACCAGGCCGATGGCCACGGCCAGCAACGGGCCCAGGCCGAGCACGCGGCGCAAAGCGGGTTGTTGTGCGTTCACACTCATTCGCAGACTCTCTTATTGTGTTTATCGGGTCCGGATGGAAGTCAGCGCAGTTGGAACCAGGTGGTCTTGAGCTGCGTGTACTTGTCGAACGAATGCAGCGACAGGTCGCGGCCGAAGCCGGACTGCTTGCCGCCGCCGAACGGAATGGCCGGGTCCAGGGCGTCCACGGTGTTCACCGACACAGTGCCGGCGTTCAGGCGGCGCGCCACCCGGTGGGCGCGGTGCAGGTCGTCGCTCCACAGGGAGGCGGCCAGGCCGTAGATGCTGTCGTTGGCCATGCGCACGGCGTCGTCTTCGCTGTCGAACGGGATCACCGCCAGCACCGGGCCGAACACTTCGTCGCGGGCCAGGCTCTGCTCCGGACGCACACCGGTGAAGAGGGTCGGCTCGATGAAATTGTCCGAACCGTTGAAGCTCAGCTGACGGCCGCCGCAGGCGAGCGTCGCACCGTCGCTGGCGGCCTGGTCGATGCAGCGCAGGATGCCGGCGGTCTGCTTGCCATCGACGATGGCGCCGGCGCGGCTGGCCGGGTCCAGCGGGTCGCCCGGCGCCCAGTCGCGGGCCTTGGCGATCAGGCGCTCGACGAACTCGTCGTGGATCGAGCGCTCCACCAGTAGGCGCGAGTTGGCCGAGCAGACTTCGCCCTGGTTGAAGAAGATGCCGAAGGCGGCCTTCTCGGCGGCCAGATCGAGGTCGCGGCAGTCGGCGAACACCAGGTTCGGGCTCTTGCCGCCGCACTCCAGCCAGACCTGCTTGAGGTTGGACTGGGCGGAATACTGCATGAAGTACTTGCCGACCTGGGTCGAACCGGTGAACACCAGGGCGTCCACGTCCGGATGCAGGCCCAGGGCCTTGCCGGCGGTCTCGCCCAGGCCCGGCACGACGTTCAGCACGCCTTCGGGGATGCCGGCTTCCAGCGCCAGCTCGGCCAGGCGCAGGGCGGAGAACGGCGACTGCTCGGCGGGCTTGAGCACCACGGAGTTGCCGGCGGCCAGCGCGGGCGCCAGCTTCCAGGCGGCCATGTCGAGGGGGAAGTTCCACGGCACCACGGCGCCGATCACGCCCAGCGGCGCGCGGGTGATGGTGGCCAGGGCATCCTGCGCGGTCGGGGCGACCTGGTCGTAGAGCTTGTCGAGGCTTTCGGCGTACCAGGAGAACACGCCGGCGGCGCCGGGCACGTCGATGTTCCAGGCGTCCATCACCGGCTTGCCCATGTTCAGGGTGTCGAGCAGGGCCAGTTCGTCGCGGTTGGCCATCATCAGCTCGGCGAGCTTCTGCAGCACGGCCTTGCGCTCACGCGGCGCCATGCGCGCCCAGGGACCGGTCTCGAAGGCCTGGCGGGCGGCGCGCACGGCGGCGTCGACTTCGGCCTCGCCGCAGGCGGCGACATTCGCCAGCAGACGGTTGGTCGCCGGGTCGATGGAAGCGAAGGTAGCGCCGTCACGGGCGGCCACGCGGCGGCCACCGATCAGCGCGCTGTCGATGAAGGTCTGCCGGGCAGCGCGCTGCTGCCAGTCATTGAGCTCGTACACCAAGGCACTCCTGCTTCAGTCGCATCATGCGGCGACTTTGTTGTTCTGGATGTGCAATCGATGGTCGCCCAACCCCCCGCCAAGGAAAATTATTAAATTTGTCTTCGGGGTATATGAAAAAGCTGGGCAGCCTGCACCGCTTCGGTTCGCGCCGCACCGACATGTGGCGCTCCGGGCTCGGCGGGACGCAGCAGGCGGCCAAGGCCATGAAAAATGTGGTCGGCGGCGAGGAAAATCTTCGCCACGGGCGGCCCCCGCGGGCCGGCGCAACACGGTATCTTGTATAAAAAAGCATCAACGAGGCGTGCAGTGGCTTCCTATACCTTGCGGCAATTGAAGTATTTCGTGACCACCGTGGAATGCGGCAGCGTGGCCGAGGCCTCGCGCAAGCTGTACATCGCACAGCCCTCCATCTCCACGGCGATCAAGGGCCTGGAGGAGAGCTTCGGCGTACAGCTGTTCATCCGCCACCATGCCCAGGGCGTTTCCCTGACCCCCAGTGGCGCGCGCTTCTACCGCAAGGCACAGGAATTGCTGCGCATGGCCCACGAGTTCGAGCAGAACGCCCTGGCCGACAACGACGTGGTGGCCGGGCAGATCGACATCGGCTGCTTCGAGACCGTCGCCCCACTCTACCTGCCGCGCCTGATCGCGGGCTTTCGCGAGCGCTATCCGGGCGTGGAAATCCGCATCAGCGACGGCGAACAGCAGGAGCTGGTGCAGGGCCTCACCGGCGGTCGCTTCGACCTGGCGCTGCTCTACGAGCACGACCTGGACGCCACCATCGTCACCGACCCGCTGATGCCGGCCCAGCGTCCCTACGCGCTGCTGCCGGAGGACCACCGCTTCGCCAAGCAGGACAAGGTGTCCCTGCGCGACCTGGCGCTGGAGCCGATGATCCTGCTCGACGTGCAGCCCAGCCGTACCTATTTCGTGCGCATCTTCGAGGAACTGGGGCTGAACCCGCACATCGCCTTCAGCTCGCCGTCGATCGAGATGGTACGCGGCATGGTCGGCCAGGGCTTCGGTTTCTCGCTGCTGGTGACCCGCCCGCATTCCGAATGCACCTACGACGGCAAGAAGGTGGTGACCGTGGATGTCGCCGAAGAGGTCAGCACCTCCGGCCTGGTCGCCGCCTGGCTCAAGCGCGCCCAGCTGACCAAGCCGGCGCAGCTGTTCGTCGATTACGCGCGGGAAGAGTTGAGCGGGAAGCACTGAGGCTGCTTTTTGCTTTTTCGTAGGAGCGAGCTTGCTCGCGAACCCGCCCAACTGCAGGGCTGTTCGCAAGCAAGGACTGGGCGCCCCTCGCTCCCGCAAAAGCCGTCCAAACGTCCCCCACAGGAGCGGACCATGCCCGCGATTTTCCGGCCCGGTACCGTGCCGTGCGATTCGCGAGCAAGCTCGCTCCTACGAAGAGCCGTCTGGCCACAATGCAGCCACCGGTGCAATCGCAGGCGCAGGAAAATCCCTCCCGTCATCCCCCGCTGCCCCCAATCGTCCCCAGGGGGTTACAATCCTGCCCCCCTTTTCAGCTTTTCTTCTCCTCACCGCCCCATGCTCATCTGGAAAGAGCGCGCGCAGCGCCTGATCACCCTCGTCCTCGGCCTGCTGCAGCGCTACCCGCACATCGTCGCCCTGTTCGGCTTCTGTTCCGGGGTGTTCAGCTTCATCATGGTGGACCGCCACCGCGCCGGCTTCGCCCGGGTGATGGCCATCGTCATGCTGGTGAGCTGGGTCTGGCTGATGCTGGAAAACCTGCTCACCGACCGCTTCAAGCGTCGCTTCGGCTGGGAGGTGCCGCCGGGGCTGCTGCGCTACGCGACCCAGCTGATCCACCAGGAAAGCCTGTTCTTCTGCCTGCCGTTCTTCTTCGTCACCACCACCTGGAACAGCGGCCAGGCCCTGTTCACCGGCGCGCTGGCCGTGGCCGGGTTGATGGCGATCACCGATCCGCTCTACTACAAGTGGCTGTCGGTGCGGCGCTGGACCTTCCTCGGCTACCACACCCTGACGCTGTTCGCGGTGCTGCTCACCGCGCTGCCGATCATCCTCCACCTGAGCACGCCGGAAAGTTACCGGCTGGCCCTGGGCATCGCCGTGCTGCTGTCCTTCCCGAGCCTGGCGGTGACGGTGAAGATCCACAAATGGTGGCGCTGGTTCGCCCTGGTAGGCCTGACGCTGTCCATCGGCGCGGTGGGCTGGTTCGCCCGCGCCTGGGTGCCGCCCTCGACCCTGTGGATGACCGAGATGGCGGTGACCGAGAGCTTCGACAACGCCCAGCGCACCCCCGGCGACAGCCTGGAAACCGTGAGCCTCGCGCAGATCAAGAGCCAGGGCCTCTACGCCTACACCGCGATCAACGCGCCGCGCGGGCTCGACGAGCGCATCTACCACGCCTGGCGCCACGAAGGTAAGGAAGTCGACCGCATCGCCCTGGACATCAAGGGCGGCCGCGAAGCCGGCTACCGCGCCTGGACGCACAAGCAGAACTTCCCCAGCGACCCCACCGGACGCTGGCAGGTGCAGGTCCTCACCGAAGCCGGCCAGGTCATCGGTACGCTCCGCTTCGAGGTCACGCCCTGACCCATCGGTTCGCTTGACCCGCCTCGGCGCTTTCCCCTACAAGACCCTCTTCCCAGAACAAAAAGCGCCGAGAGAGTCATGACCGATACCGCCCTGCACCCATTCGACCGCGCCGTCGCCCTGCAACCCGTGGACGGCCAGCCCGGCCTCTACGATGGCCACACCAGCCAGGACTACTGGAACATGGTGGGCCCGTTCGGCGGCATCACCGCGGCCGTCCTCCTGCAGGGCGCGCTGCGCCATCCGCAACTGCTCGGCAGCCCTCTCTCGCTGACGGTCAACTACGCCAGCGCCGTGGTGGCCGGGGCCTTCCAGGTCCAGGCCACGCCGGTCCGCACCAACCGTTCCACCCAGCACTGGCTGCTGCAGCTGACCCAGGTCGACGAAAACGGCGAGCAGCAGGTCACCACCACCGCCACCCTGGTCACCGCCCTGCGCCGCGAAACCTGGAGCCACTCCGACCTGCACATGCCGCAGGCAGCCCCGGCCGCCGAACTGGCGCGGATGACCAACCTCGGCAAGGGCGTGGCCTGGGTGCAACAGTACGAACTGCGCGCCATCAGCGGCGGCATTCCGACCCGCTGGGACGGCGGCGGCGAGCACAGCCGCAGCCAGTTCTGGCTGCGCGACGCCGAGGCCCGCCCGCTGGACTTCCTGTCCCTGGCGGCGATGAGCGACATCTTCTACCCGCGCGTCTGGCTACGCCGTGCTACCCCGGTGCCGGCGGGCACCGTGTCGATCACCACCTATTTCCATACCGACACCGCCCAACTGAGCGAAGCCGGCACCGGCTACCTGCTCGGCGACGCCCGTGGCCAGGCCTTCCGCAACGGTTTCTTCGACCAGACGGCGGAACTGTGGAGCGAGTCGGGCCAACTGCTGGCGACCAGCAACCAGATCGTCTACTACAAGGAATAAACCCCAAGCCTTCTTTTGTAGCGAGCTTGCTGCTACGAAGAGCCCTATGAAAAAGCCCGGCACTTGGCCGGGCTTTTTCATAGGCTGCGAGAAGGCTCAGACCTTCTTCACGAACTCCGACTTCAGCTTCATCGCGCCGATGCCGTCGATCTTGCAGTCGATGTCGTGGTCGCCGTCCACCAGGCGGATGTTCTTCACCTTGGTGCCGACCTTCACCACCAGGGACGAACCCTTGACCTTCAGGTCCTTGATCACGGTCACGGTATCGCCGTCCTGCAGCAGGTTGCCGACCGAGTCCTTGATCACGCGGGCATCGCCCTCGGCCTCGGCCGCGCCGTCGGCGGACCACTCGTGGGCGCACTCCGGGCAGATCAGCAGGGTGCCGTCTTCATAGGTGTATTCGGAGTTGCATTTCGGGCAGGCAGGCAAGGTGCTCACGGCGATTCTCACATTGAAACGGTTGAAAGACCGCAGAGTATATAAGGTTTAACTCCTGTCTGTCGGCCACAGGAGAGTAGTGGGTCATTTCCTTGCCTGTGAGAGCGCTTCGGAAAACTCCCGATCACCCTCGGAACCTCCACCATTTCCGCCCCGTCAACGCGCGACAAAGCTGGCCGGCTTCGGTCAGCCATAGCGGCGGCGCCGGTTCTGCATCCGGGTATCTTGCGCAGGCGATCACTCGCCCGGGCTCCTCAGGGCTGCAACTGGCTGAGATAGGCCGTCAGAGCGGCGATGTCCGCATCACTGAGTGTCGCCGCCACGCCGAGCATGGGTGAACCCGCCCGGCTGGGGTCCTTGTCCCGGTAGCGCTGCAGGGCGTGATTCAGGTATTGCCCGGGCTGGCCGGCGATGCGCGGAATGCCGTCGTGGCCCAGGGCGGCGGCACCGTGGCAGGCGGCGCAGACAGTACCGAAGCGCTGCGCGCCCTGTTCCACCAGCGCCGCGTCCAGCGGGTCGGTGGCGGGTCTGGGGTGGACCTGCTGCTGGCTGAAATAGAAGGCGATGTTCACCCGCTCATCGAGCGTCAACAACTTCGCGGCCTGGTTCATCACGAAGTCGGTGCGCTGGCCGGTCACGTACTTTTCGAAGGCGTCGAACAGGTATTGCGGGTTCTGTCCGGCGAGGTTGGGGATGTAGTCGCGCTTGCTGTTACCGTCTTCGCCGTGGCACTTGCTGCACAGCAGGATGCGCTCCTGCGCCGCGGCATAAGACTGTTCCCGCGCGGCGGGGTCTTTCTCCAGGGCGTTGAGCCGGTCCATCATCTCCGATGCCTGCGCGGTCGCGCACAACAGCACCCACAGCAGAACGACTCTCCCCATCGTGCACCCATGCTCAGTCTTCCCAGCATGGAACATAGAGGCTTTCTGAAGGAAGTTTCCGACTCAGATCAAGCAAACGTACAAATCGTGCGGACAAAAAAAGGGGAGCATCGTGCTCCCCTGGGGACTGAACCTTAAAGACCCGTCTGTCCTTGGTCAGCCTTCAATTTCAACCAGGATCTCACCGGGGTTGACCCGGTCGCCCTTGGCTACGTGGATGGCCTTCACGGTGCCGGCGATGCCCGCCTGCACCTCGGTTTCCATCTTCATCGCTTCGGTGATCAGCACGGCCTGGCCGGCCTTGACGCTGTCGCCTTCCTTGACCAGCACATCGACGATGTTGCCCGGCATGGTGGTGCTGACATGGCCCGGCTCGCTGGCCTGCTTGCGCTTGTTGCCGCCGCCGCCGATGAACTCGTTGAGCGGTTCGAACACCACCTCTTCCGGCATGCCATCCACCGACAGGTAGAAGTGGCGCTTGCCGTCGGTCTTCACGCCGACGCCGGTGATGTCCACGCGGTAGCTCTCGCCGTGCACGTCGACCACGAACTCGGTCGGCACGCCTTCACCGCCGGCGGCGGCGACGCCCTTGCCGTTGGGGATGGGCAGCAGTTCTTCGGGTTTCAGGGTGCCGGCGGCGCGCTCTTCGAGGAACTTGCGGCCGATGTCCGGGAACATGGCGAAGGTCAGCACGTCCTCTTCGGACTTGGCCAGGCTGCCGATCTCTTCGCGCAGCTTGTTCAGCTCCGGCTTGAGCAGGTCGGCCGGGCGCACGTCGATCACTTCCTCGTTGCCGATGGCCTGGCGGCGCAGTGCTTCGTCGATGGTACCCGGCGCCTTGCCGTAGCGGCCCTGCAGGTAGAGCTTCACCTCGTTGGTGATGGTCTTGTAGCGTTCGCCGGCCAGCACGTTGAAGAACGCCTGGGTACCGACGATCTGCGAGGTCGGGGTGACCAGGGGCGGGAAGCCGAGGTCTTCGCGAACTCGCGGAATCTCAGCCAGCACTTCCGACATGCGGTTCAGCGCGCCCTGTTCCTTGAGCTGGTTGGCCAGGTTGGAAATCATCCCGCCCGGAACCTGGTTGACCTGCACGCGGGTATCCACGCCGGTGAACTCGCTCTCGAACTGGTGGTACTTCTTGCGCACGGCGTGGAAGTACATGCCGATTTCCTGGATCAGTTCCAGGTCAAGCCCGGTGTCGAACGGAGTGTCGCGCAGGGCCGCGACCATCGACTCGGTGCCCGGGTGGCTGGTGCCCCAGGCCATGCTGGAGATGGCGGTGTCGATGCGGTCGGCGCCGTTCTCCACGGCTTTCAGCTGGCACATGCTGGCCACGCCGGCGGTGTCATGGGAGTGCACGACCACGTCCAGCGGCAGCGCATCCTTCAGCGCCTTGACCAGCTCGCCGGTGGCATAGGGGGTCAGCAGACCGGCCATGTCCTTGATGGCGATGGAGTCCACGCCCATGTCCGCCATGGCGCGCCCCTGGGCGACGAAGGCCTCGATGGTGTGCACCGGGCTGGTGGTGTAGCAGATAGTGCCCTGGGCGTGCTTGCCGGCGGCCTTCACCGCCTCGATGGAGACGCGCAGGTTACGCACGTCGTTCATCGCGTCGAAGATGCGGAACACGTCGATGCCGTTGACCGCCGCCTTGGCGACGAAGGCACGCACCACGTCATCGCTGTAGTGGCGGTAGCCGAGCAGGTTCTGCCCGCGCAGGAGCATCTGCAGGCGGGTGTTGGGCAGCGCGGCCTTGAGCTTGCGCAGGCGCTCCCACGGGTCTTCCTTGAGGAAGCGCACGCAGGCGTCGAAGGTGGCGCCGCCCCAGACTTCCAGCGACCAGTAGCCGACCCGGTCGAGCTTGTCGCAGATGGGAAGCATGTCTTCGGTGCGCATCCGGGTCGCCAGCAGCGACTGGTGGGCGTCGCGCAGGATGGTATCGGTGACGGTGACTTTCTTGGCAACGGTCATTGAAGTGATCCTCACAGGCCAGCGTGGGCGGCAATGGCGGTGGCGATGGCGATGGCCAGGTGCGACGGGGTGCGCTTGATGGAGTATTCGGTCAGTTCCGGATGGCTCTCGACGAAGCTGGTGTTGAACTGGCCGCTACGGAATTCCGGGTTCTTGAGGATTTCCTGGTAGTAGGCCGCGGTGGTCTTCACGCCCTGCACGCGCATGTCGTCCAGCGCACGCAGGCCACGGTCCAGCGCCTCTTCCCAGGTCAGTGCCCAGACCACCAGCTTCAGGCACATCGAGTCGTAGTACGGCGGGATGGTGTAGCCGGTGTAGATCGCCGTGTCGGTGCGCACGCCGGGGCCGCCGGGCGCGTAGTAGCGAGTGATCTTGCCGAAGGACGGCAGGAAGTTGTTCTTCGGGTCTTCGGCGTTGATGCGGAACTGCAGGGCGAAACCACGGTGGATAATGTCTTCCTGCTTGACCGAGAGCGGCAGGCCGGAGGCCACGCGGATCTGCTCGCGGACGATGTCGATGCCGGTGATTTCCTCGGTGATGGTGTGCTCCACCTGCACACGGGTGTTCATCTCCATGAAGTACACCTCGCCATCGGCGAGCAGGAACTCCACGGTGCCGGCGTTCTCGTAGCCCACGGCCTTGGCCGCGCGTACGGAGAGGTCGCCGATGTAGGCGCGCTGCTCGGGGGTGAGCTGCGGGCTGGGGGCGATCTCGATGAGCTTCTGGTTGCGGCGCTGGATCGAGCAGTCGCGCTCGAACAGGTGCACGGTGTTGCCGAAGGAGTCGGCCAGCACCTGGGCTTCGATGTGCTTGGGATTGACGATGCACTTCTCGAGGAAGACTTCCGCGCTGCCGAAAGCCTTGGTGGCCTCGGAGATCACGCGGGGGAAGTTCTGCTCCAGCTCGGCGCGCGAGTTGCAGCGACGAATGCCGCGACCGCCACCGCCGGAGGTGGCCTTGAGCATCACCGGGTAGCCGATGCGCTCGGCTTCGGAGACGGCTTCGGCCAGATCGGCGACATTGCCTTCGGTGCCGGGGGTGCAGGGCACGCCGGCGGCGATCATGCTGCGGCGCGCTTCGGTCTTGTCGCCCATGCGGCGGATCACTTCCGCCGACGGGCCGATGAACTTGATCCCGCGCTCGACGCAGATTTCCGCCAGTTCCGCGTTCTCGGAGAGGAAGCCGTAGCCCGGATGCAGGGCATCGCAGCCGGTCTCCACCGCCAGGTTCACCAGGGCGCGCGGGTTGAGGTAACCGGACAGCGGATCGGTACCGATGCTGTGCGCTTCGTCGGCACGCTTGACGTGCAGGGCGTGGCGGTCGGCGTCGGCATAGACAGCCACCGAACGGATGCCCATCTCGGCACAGGCGCGCACGATCCGGACAGCGATTTCCCCACGGTTGGCGATCAGGATTTTCTTGATCACTACGGCTTTCCCTCGGCCAGGGCCTTGTGGACCCCGGCGTAAAAACCAATCGGCAGCTCCGGCACTGGCAGCTGGATATGTGGGCCGGAGCGGGTTCCGGCATGTTTTTACCCTAGCGCGGGAGGGAGGATTAACCAAAATCAATAATTATTGGGGTAGCCATAAAGAATGATTTATAGTTGCCAAAATAAAGCCGCCACGAGACCGCGATCGATGCGTAAGTCGTTGATGCGTATGACCCTTCGCCAACTGCAGGTTTTCCGGGCGGTGTGCGAAAGCCGTTCCTACAGCCGGGCGGCGGAGGAAATGGCCCTGACCCAGCCGGCGGTCAGCCTGCAGATTCGCCAGTTGGAAGAACTGGTCGGCCAGCCGCTGTTCGAGTACATCGGCAAGAAGCTCTACCAGACCGATGCCGCCGACGCCCTGCTGCGCGCCACCAACGACATCTTCCAGCGCCTGGAAGTGCTGGACATGAACCTCTCCGACCTCAAGGGCTCGCTGCAGGGCCAGCTGCGCCTGGCGGTGGAGTCCAGCGCCAAGTACATCACCCCGCATCTGTTCGCCGCCTTCCAGGCGCAGCACCCGGACGTCAGCCTGAACCTCACGGTGGTCAACCGCGCCCAGGTGATCAAGCGCCTGTCGGACAACCGCGACGACCTGGTGATCATGTCCCTGGTGCCGCAGGACATGGCGCTGGAATTCCTGCCCTTCCTGAACAACCCCATTGTGGCCGTGGCACCGCCGGACCATCCGCTGTGCAACGCCGCGAAGCTCTCGCTGAAGGACCTGGAACCCTACCCGCTACTGATCCGCGAACCGGGCTCGGGCACGCGCAAGGCCTGCGAGGAACACTTCCAGCAGAAGCGCGCGCACTTCCCGCAGACGCTGGAATTCGCCTCGCTGGAGGGTTCACGCGAAGGGGTGCTGGCGGGCCTGGGCCTGGCGCTGCTGCCGCGCCACGCGGTGAGCCGCGAACTGCAATCCGGGCTGCTGCACGAATTGCCGGTGGAAGAGCTGCCGCTCTACCGCAGCTGGTGTCTGGTGCACGCCCGCGGCAAGCGCCTGAGTCCGGTGGCCCAGGCGTTCGTCGCCTTCATCCGCGAAGAGCGGGCGCTGATCAGCCAGCTGGCCGAACGCTTCGCCGGCCCGCCTTCGCCGAAGTGAGGTAGGCGACGGCGATCAGATCGGGGTAATCGGAGGTTTCCAGGGCGAGGCGTTGCGCCTCCGCACGGTCCTCGATGGCGCGTCGGAACTGCATGCGTCGCTGGTCTTCGAGCTTGCGACGGGTCTTGCTGTCCACTTGGAGCTGGGTGTCGTCGATATGGCGGGGCATCTCGCATCTCCCAAGGCCGAAGGGCTGGAGACGCCAGCATGCTGACGACGGATGACCGTTTGACGACGCGACGGTAAAGCGCCGGCGACGCCGACGAGTGGTCGGAGTCGTGCCGATTGTCGGATCGGCGAGGAGCCTTTGATCTTCGTAGGAGCGAGCTTGCTCGCGAACCACCCACCGTGGGAGGTCCCGATCGACGCTCGCGAGCAAGCTCGCTCCTACGGAAAAACCTAGGGAAAAGCGCTTAGGACGCCTCTTCCGGACGTTCCTCGTGGCTCTTCACCACTTTCGGCGACAGACGCAGGCTGCGCAAGCTGCGCTTCACGCTCTTCAGGTGATTGACCAGGTCCGGGCCACGGGCCATCGCCACGCCCATCGCCAGCACGTCGATCACCACCAGGTGGGCGATCCGCGAGGTCAGCGGGGTGTAGATGTCGGTGTCTTCGTGCACGTCCACCGCCAGGTTCACCGTGGCCAGGTCCGCCAGCGGGGTCTGGCTGGGGCACAGGGTGATCAGCGTGGCGCCGGCCTCGCGGACGAGATTGGCGGTCACCAGCAGGTCCTTGGAGCGGCCGGACTGGGAGATGCAGATCGCCACGTCCGAGGGCTTCAGGGTCACCGCCGACATGGCCTGCATGTGCGGGTCGGAATAGGCCGCCGCCGAGAGCAGCAGGCGGAAGAACTTGTGCTGGGCATCCGCCGCCACCGCGCCGGACGCGCCAAAGCCGTAGAACTCGACGCGCTGGGCATGGGCGATGGCCGCGATGGCGCGCTCCAGGGCATGAGTGTCGAGGTGCTCGCGCACTTCCATCAGCGAGTGCAGGGTGGTGTCGAAGATCTTCAGGCTGAAGTCCGCCACCGAGTCGCTCTCGTTGATCGAGAACTGGCCGAAGCTGGCACCGGCGGCCAGGCTCTGCGCCAACTTGAGCTTGAGATCCTGGAAGCCGCTACAGCCAATGGCGCGGCAGAAGCGCACGATGGTCGGCTCGCTGACGCCGACGCCGTGGGCGAGGTCCGCCATGGAGCTGTGCATGACCGATGCAGGATCCTGCATCACGTGATCGGCAACCTTGAGCTCCGACTTTCGGAGCAGATGACGCGACTGGGCAATGTGCTGCAAAAGGTTCACAGGGGTAGGCTCGGTGATGATTGTCTGAGAATTCTGTAGTCTTGTTGTAGTTATACTACAAATCGACTCGCCAAGCCCAGGGAATAAGTCCTTGAACACGCCCCTCAGCGCTAGTCTTCCCAGCTCCTGCGACATTCTGGTATTCGGCGGCAGCGGCGACCTGGCCCTGCACAAGCTGCTGCCGGCGCTCTACCACCTGCACCGGGAGAACCGCCTGCCGGCCGATACGCGGATTTTCGCCCTCGCCCGAGGCAACCGCGACAATGCGTCCTACCTCGCCCTGGCCGAACGCAACTGCCGCGCCCAGGTGGCGCGCAACGACTTCTCCACCGAGGCCTGGCGCAGCTTCGCCCAGCGCCTGGAATACCTGTCCATCGACGCCTCGCAGAGCGCCGACTTCGGCCGCCTGCGAACCGCCCTGAAGCGCAGCGAAGGCCGCGTGCTGGTGCATTACCTGGCCACCGCGCCGAGCCTGTTCGTCCCCATTGCGCAGAACCTGAAGATCGCCGGCCTGGCCGGCCCGCAGGCGCGCATCGTGCTGGAGAAGCCGCTGGGCCACTCACTGGAATCGGCGCTGGCGATCAACCAGGCGATCGGCGAGGTGTTCGACGAATCGCGGGTATTCCGCATCGACCACTATCTGGGCAAGGAAACCGTGCAGAACCTGATGGCCCTGCGCTTCGCCAACACGCTGTTCGAACCGGTGTGGCGCAACGGGCACATCGACCACGTGCAGATCACCGTCAGCGAGACCCTGGGCGTGGAGAACCGCGGCGCCTACTACGACCACGCCGGCGCCATGCGCGACATGGTGCAGAACCACCTGCTGCAGCTGCTCTGCCTGGTGACGATGGAGGCGCCGGTGCGCTTCGACGCCGAGGCGGTGCGCAACGAGAAGGTGAAGATCCTCCAGGCGCTCAAACCGATCTCCGGGCAGGACGTGCAGGACAAGACCGTGCGCGGCCAGTACACCGCCGGGCACATCGGCGGACAGGAGGTTCCGGCCTACTGGTTCGAGAAAAATGTCGACAACGACAGCGATACGGAGACCTTCGTCGCCGTACAGGCCGAGATCGACAACTGGCGCTGGTCCGCCGTGCCGTTCTACCTGCGCACCGGCAAGCGCATGGCGAAGAAGTGCTCGGAGATCGTCATCCAGTTCAAGCCGGCGCCCAACGGTCTGATCGGCGCCGCCAGTACCGCCAACCGCCTGTGGATAAGACTGCAACCGGAGGAGCGCATCAGCGTGCAACTGATGGCCAAGGCGCCGGGCAAGGGCATGCAACTGGAGCCGGTGGAGCTGGACCTGAACCTGGCCCAGGCCTTCAGCCGTAACAAGCGCCGCTGGGACGCCTACGAGCGCCTGCTGCTGGACGTGATCGAGGGCGACTCGACCCTGTTCATGCGCCGCGACGAGGTGGAAGCGGCCTGGCGCTGGATCGACCCGATCATCAAGGGCTGGCAGGAGCACTACCAGAGCCCGCGCCCCTACCCGGCCGGCAGCAACGGGCCGGAGCAGGCGCAGACGCTGCTGGAACTGCAAGGGCGGCGCTGGCTGGAGTGATGCGTTGCGGCTTCATGACTGGCCTGTAGGAGCGAGCTTGCTCGCGAACAAAGCCTACCGGCAGCTCCGGCGCTGGGCGGTTCGCGAGCAAGAACTAGGCGTCCCCCTCGCTCCTACGAAAAGCGGCACTCCGTTGACCTCGCTCAGCACGCGCAAGCCCCGGACTTCCTAGAGTGGCGGCCTTTTTCCCACTACCCGCTGCGCCGCCATGTCCCCCACGCCGTTTTCCCCCGAACTGCTCTGCCCCGCCGGCTCGCTGAAAAGCCTGCGCCACGCCTTCGCCTACGGCGCCGATGCTGTCTACGCCGGCCAGCCGCGCTACAGCCTGCGGGTACGCAACAACGAGTTCGACCACGCCAACCTCGCCACCGGCATCAACGAGGCCCACGCCCAGGGCAAGCGCCTGTATGTGGTGGTGAACATCGCCCCGCACAACGCCAAGCTGAAGACCTTCCTGCAGGACGTGGAGTCGGTGCTCGCCCTTGGCCCGGACGCGCTGATCATGTCCGATCCCGGCCTGATCATGCTGGTTCGCCAGCATTTCCCCGAGGTTGACATCCACCTCTCGGTGCAGGCCAACGCGGTGAACTGGGCCAGCGTGGAGTTCTGGCGCCAGCAGGGGCTCAAGCGGGTGATCCTGTCCCGCGAACTGTCGCTGGAGGAAATCGGCGAGATCCGCGAGCGGGTGCCAGGCATGGAGCTGGAAGTCTTCGTCCATGGCGCGCTGTGCATGGCCTACTCCGGGCGCTGCCTGCTGTCGGGCTACATCAACCGCCGCGACCCCAACCAGGGCACCTGCACCAACGCCTGCCGCTGGGAGTACAAGACCCACGCCGCCCACGAGGACGAATTGGGCCACGCCGTTCGCAACGTCGAGCCGACCCTGGGGCTCGGCGTGCCGACGAAGGACATCTTCCTGCTCGAAGAGGGCAACCGCCCCGGCGAGCTAATGGAGACCTTCGAGGACGAGCACGGCACCTACATCATGAACTCCAAGGACCTGCGCGCCATCCAGCACGTGCAACGTTTGACGCAGATGGGCGTGCATTCGCTGAAGATCGAGGGTCGGACCAAGTCCCACTACTACGTCGCGCGCACCGCCCAGGCCTACCGCAAGGCCATCGACGACGCCGTCGCCGGGCGCGCCTTCGACCTCGGCCTGATGGACACCCTGGAGTCCCTCGCCCACCGCGGCTACACCGAGGGCTTCCTGCGCCGCCACGTGCACGACGAGTACCAGAACTACCAGTACGGCCACTCGCTGTCCGAGCGCCAGCAGTTCGTTGGCGAGTTCACCGGCGAGCGCCGCCACGGCCTGGCCGAGGTGCGGGTGAAGAACCGCTTCGCGGTGGGCGACAGCATCGAGCTGATGACCCCGGCCGGCAACCGCACCTTCCGCCTGCACGCCCTGGAGAACAACCGGGGAGAATCCATTGGCGTCGCGCCCGGCGACGGCCATGTCGTCTACATCCCGGCGCCCGAGGAGCTGGACCTGCAATACGCACTACTGATGCGCAACCTGAACGGCGGCACCACGCGCGATGCACGGGAGCCTGCTGCCGCGGTGGGTGGTTGCGGGAGCGATTGCGGCACCTGCGGGTGTGGCGGGAGCTGACCTGAAGGCATCGCGGACAAGCACACGCAGGAACAGCGGCAGACTGCGGTTCGCCAGCAAGAACTAGGCGTCCCCCTCGTTCCTGAGAGGAGCGGAAACGCCGCGCCTGTTCAGGGATTCTGCAGAAACACCACATACCCCCTGAACCAGGGACTCCGTGCCAGGTAGTCCGGCGCCCGCCACTCCCCGTACTGCGCCAGTCCGATGCGGAACGGCAGCTGCAGCCGCGCCACCTTCGGCAGGTACGCCGCATAGTTGGGAATGGTCTGCCGCCCCTGGTAGGTCTGCACCACCACCTCGTCCACCACGCCGGCCAGGCGGTTGAGGGTTTCCGGCGCGCCGTTGCTGCCCCAGTCCATCAGCCCGGTGATGCTCAGCCGGCAATTGGCCGGCAAGCGCCGGCGCAGGTCTTCGAGGAAATCGACGTATTCGCCCAGGTAGCGGGTGCGCGCGTCGAAGTCGATCTGCACGCCCACCACCGGATTGCCGGCGGCGCGCCAGCGGCGCAGCTGGGCCAGCAGGGTGCGGTAGATATCCTCGTGCCAGCGCAGGGTATGGGCGCGGTAGACCACCCAGACCTCACCCTGCGACAGGCGCGGAATGGCGATGCCCTGGGCGATCAGCCGGGCACGGCCGTCCTGGTAGCGTGGCGCGCTGACCTGCCCTTGCAGCACGTAGAGCGTGCGCGCCTGGGCCAGCACCGGCTGCGCGGCCACGCCGCTCCACAACCAGAAGGCATCGTGGTCGGCGGCGTTCACCTCGCCCGCGCCAGCCGGGGCGCTGCCCAAGAGCAGCGCCACCCCGACCGCGACAGCCCGCAGCATCGGTTTACCAGTAGTACTTCAGCGCCTTCGCCCAGGGCGTGGCGGCGTACTGGCTCTTGAGGGTGCGGAACCACTGCTTGCGCTGGGACGGGGGGATGTCCTGGCTGCCGCAGCCATTGAAGCCGCTGGGTGCGTAGCAGTTGATCGCACGGAACAGCGCATAGGCGCGGTCGTCTTCGGGCGCCTGCTTGTCGGCGATGACCTTGAGGTAACCGTCCATCCGCGAGTAGGCCGTGCCGGGGAACAGCGATTCGCCGCCGCCCAGTTCGCGTTCGCTGGGCTGGCTGTCCAGCGGGAAGCCATCCAGGCCATTGCGCAGGATGAACTCGCCCAGGCAGTTCAGCGCCTTGGGCGGCCGCGGGTTCTGCAGCAGGTCGCGGGCCACGTCGACGATGGCCGGACATTCGTAGCCGGTGTCGTTCTTGCCGCCCGGCCACTGGAACAGCGTCAGCGGCATGCTGCCGTAGAGGTAGCCGATGCTGGCGCCCAGCGGCTTGCTGGTCGGCTCGGCGGGCAGCAGCGCGAGGTCGTCGATGAAGGCCTGGTACTGGCCGTGCAGCAGGTCCTTGTAGAGCAGGGCGAACAGCGCGGTGTCGCGTTCCTCGACCGAGGCCAAGGCGGAGCGCGCCTGCTGGCGCAGCAGGTCGGGGCCGGCGACGTGGCGCAGAAGAATCTCGCGGATGATCGGCGTCTGCACTGGCGATCCCTCGGCGAAGACCTTCACCAGGCGGTCGCTGCGCTCATAGTTGAACGCCAGGGCCAGTTCCAGCTGGTCGTGCTGCAGCGGCTGGCGCACCAGGGGCAGCAGGTGCAGCCAGAGCTTCTCGGCACCCAGCCAGTCGTTGCCGGCCTCCAGGGCGAAGCCGCGCAGGGCCTGTTGGCTGAAGGCGAGGTAGTCGAGTTCCTCGGGAATCTCCTGCGGCAGGCTCTTCAGCGCCTCGGCGGGCTTCTCCTCCACGTACAGGCGGTAGGCCGCGGTCAGGTAGTCGTGCAGCGCCGGCTGGGCGGCGAACAGCTCCTTCTGCGCGGCCAGCCCGGCGCTGTCCAGGGCGCGCGCCTCGTTCGGCTCGTGATGGCGCATCTGGATCAGGTCGAGCACGGCCAGCAGGCGCGGGTCGCGGACGTCCACCGGGTGGGCGGTGACCAGCAGCTTGTTGTCGACTTCCTGAATCAGCGGCCCCAGGTCGGCATCGCGGCGGGCGAACAGCTCGGCATATTCCCCGGCCAGCCGGCCCTCGTCGCTCATCAGCCAATACACTCGGCGCAGCAGGCCCTTGGCCGAGGCAGCGTACTGGCCCTGTGGATAACGCTTGAGGTAGTCGCCCAGGCTCGCCTCGGCGTTCTTCAGCACGTTCTTGTCGACCTTGCGCAGATCGGGGTAGCCCATGTCGTCGAAGGCGTTCTGCTGGGCCTCGTTGAGCTGGCCACGGGCGACCATGTAGCGGGCGGTTTCCTGCAGCCAGGGCAGGTTGCTGTCCTGCAGCGCGCGGAAGGCCTTGAGCGCCTCGCCGAAGCGCCCGCTGTAAAACTCCGCCGCGCCCTTGAGGTAGGTGGCGAAAGCCTTGCCCTGTGCGGATTTCAGGTCGCCGGGCAGCATCACGGTGAGCTGGGTTTCGTCCCACTGGCAGGCACCGAGCAGAGTCAGGCGCGCACGCGCCAGGCTCTGCCGCTCGTCGGTCGGCAACCCCTCGACGAGCAGCAACTGGCCGAGGAAGTCCTGCACGGTGCCGGCGTTGTTGCTGCGGCAGCGGCTGCCTTCACCGCTGGCGAAGCTGTCTGCGGACTGCGGCAGGCTGTCCGCCGGCAGGCCGATGCGCGCCACCAGGTCGGCCAGCGGCGCGGACGTCTGGGTGCCGTTCGCCGGGCCGTCGGCATCGGCGGAGAGCCCATCGTCGAGCCAGCGCGCCATCGGGAACGGCACCTTGCCGTAACCCAGCTGCTGCTCGTCATCGGAGAGCGGCCGGTCCGCAATGGTCGCCTGCCCGTCGTCGGCCAGCAGCAATTGCAGGTTGATCCGGCTGTCGTTGCCGGGGCTCAGGAACGGCAGGCTGTTGCACAAATCCAGCGTGTCGCGCTTGAGGTTCCAGCTCGGGTAGCAGGCGTCGTCGCTGCTCGCGCGCGCTTCCTGCACGCCAAGGCAGCCAATCGTCAGGGCCAGTAGGGTGAGCAGACGCATGGAGAATCCTTGTCCGTTGGGCCCGCGCAGCGGGCGCGGAAAGTTGGCTCAGGGGACGAATCTTACCTCGCACTCCCCACACTTGCGCGCTTCCGTCACGGCAAACTGTAAACACGAACTACCGCACGCCAGAGCCTGCGACACGTTGTCCAGCTGGGGGCTTGTTTGTTCCGGCTCAAAGAAGATTCCCACCCAACAGGTATCTCTGTACTCAACGACAGTTCGTCCATTACGGAGATGTACCTATGCATGATCAGGAAGAGATGTCCCTTTCCCGGCGTACCCTGCTGGCTGGCGCGGTAGTGCTCGGCGTTACCGGCTCGATGCTCGGCAGCGGACGTGCCCTGGCCAGGGGCGGAGAGCCGGCGCCGAAGAACATGGGGCCGGCACCTGACCTGTCCAAACTGGAGCACGTCAAGGTCGATCTGGTCGCCCCGCCCTTCGTCCATGCACACGAGCAGCGCGTCAGCGGCAAGCCTCGCGTGGTCGAGTTCCGCATGGTGATCGAAGAGAAGAAGCTGGTCATCGACGACGATGGCACCGAGATCCACGCCATGACCTTCAACGGCTCGGTTCCCGGCCCGATGATGGTGGTGCACCAGGACGACTACTTGGAGCTCACCCTGGTCAACCCGGCCACCAACACCCTGACCCACAACATCGACTTCCACGCCTCTACCGGTGCCCTGGGTGGCGGCGCGCTGACCATCATCCAGCCCGGCGAGGAAGTGAAGCTGCGCTTCCGTGCGACCCGCCCCGGCGTGTTCGTCTACCACTGCGCACCGGGCGGCGCGATGATCCCGTGGCACGTGGTCTCGGGCATGAACGGCGCGATCATGGTGCTGCCGCGCGATGGCCTGAAGGACCGCGACGGCAAGGCGCTGAAGTACGACAAGGTGGTCTACATCGGCGAGCAGGACTACTACGTCCCGCGCGACAAGGACGGCAAGTTCAAGCGCTACGCAACGCCGATGGAAGGCTACAACGACACGCTGGAAGTCATGAAGGGGCTGATCCCCAGCCACATCGTGTTCAACGGCAAGGTCGGCGCGCTGACCGGCAAGAACGCACTGACCGCCAATGTCGGCGAGACCATGCTGATCATCCATTCCCAGGCCAACCGCGACACCCGCCCGCACCTGATCGGCGGCCACGGCGACCACGTATGGGCCACCGGCAAGTTCCACAACCCGCCGGAGGAAGACCTGGAAACCTGGTTCATCCCAGGCGGCGCGGCCGGCGCTGCGCTCTACACCTTCCTGCAGCCGGGCCTGTACACCTACCTCAACCACAACCTGATCGAGGCCGTCCTGCTGGGCGCCGCCGCGCACATCCAGGTCGAAGGCAAGTGGGACTCCGACCTGATGAGCCAGATCGAGCCGCCAACGCCGATCAAGTAAGACCCGCGGCCGGCCCGTAGGGGCCGGCCATTTCCCGGCTATCTCCCGGAGCGGACATCGCAGCCCATGCGCAAGACAACCCTGATCGGCGTACCCGTCGCGCTCCTGGTCGGCGCCGCCATCCTGCTGCTGCAGCCGCAGTACGACACCGAACTGGCGCCGGAAACCGTGAAGCTGGCACCACGCGACTTCAACTTCCGCCCTGCCGGCGACTACTGGCAGGACAAGCGCGCCATCGACGCACCGTCGCGGCAGGAACAACTGCAACCGCGCTTCGAGGTGATGAAGTACCAGGTCAGCCAGGCCGAGTACGCCCGCTGCGTGGCCGACGGCGACTGCCTGGCGCTGGACAGCGGCGACACCGCGCGCGACGACCTGCCGCTCACCGGCGCCAGCCTGCTGGACGCGCAGCTCTATGCCGACTGGCTGTCGAAGCGTACCGGCCAGGCGTGGCGCCTGCCCACCGACCGCGAGTGGGCCTTCTTCGCCGGCTCGCGCTGGGCCGACGACGCCTTGCGCATCGAGGACGACGATGGCAGCAACCCGGCCATGCGCTGGCTGGCGCGCTATCGCTTCGAGGCCGAGACCCGCACCAGCGCCTCGGCGCTGCCACAGGCACGCGGCAGCCACGGCCTGAACGAGTTCGGTGTGGCGGACCTGGGCGGCAACGTCTGGGAGTGGACGCAAAGCTGCCACCAGCGGGTCAACCTCGACACCCAGGGCACCCAGACCCACCGCGCGGAGTTCTGCTCGATCCGCATCGCCGAAGGCCGTCACCGCGCCGCGATCAACGATTTCGTGCGCGACGCCCGCGGCGGCGGCTGCAGCGCCGGCCAGCCGCCGGACAACCTCGGCTTCCGCCTGGTCAGGGACATCCCTTGATTCCCCTCAAGTTCTACCGTCCACCCTCAAAGGTATGCTGCGGCGGGACCCAGGGAATCATTGCCGTGACCACCGACATCTCCCTCAACCGCGCCTGGCTGGCCAACCTGCCGCCGTTCGCCAACAGCAGTCGCGAAGAACAGGACGACATCCTGCGCCAGGCCAGCGTGCTGCGCCTGCGCTGCGGCACCACCGTGTTCGAGCAGGGCGCTCCAGCGGAGGCCTTCTACCTGCTGGTCCACGGCCGCCTGAAAGCGACCCAGCTCACCGGCGACGGCCAGCGCGTGCTGGTGCGCCTGGTCAATCCGGGGGACCTGTTCGGCTTCGTCCGCGCCCTCGGCCGACGGGACTATCCGGCCACCGCCAGCGCCACCCTGGAGAGCCTCGCGCTGTCCTGGCCGACCAGCCAATGGGAACCCCTGCTGGCACGCCATCCCGGTTTCGCACTGAACACCGTGCAGGCCATCGGCGTGCGCTTGCAGGAGGCCCACGTGCGTTTCTGCGAACTGGCCACCGAGGAAGTCGAGCGCCGGGTCGCCCACACCGTCCTGCGTCTGGTGCAGCAATCCGGCTCTCCGGAGGCAGAGGGCATCCGCATCGATTTTCCGGTCACCCGCCAGGACATCGCCGAGATGACCGGCACCACCCTGCACACCGTCTCGCGCATCCTCAGCGCCTGGGAAGACCGCGGCCTGGTGCGCGGCGGGCGGCAGAAGCTGCTGGTCCGCAACCCTCAGCAACTGATGCAGATCGCCGGCGGCGACGAGCGGGAATCGGCGCCTGGAGGCGCTTGACTGCAATCAAGGAGCTTCGCGCGCGCCCTTCCCTAGACTGACCACCACCGCCGCCACGACGACTGCGGCCGCCCGTGTCCACTCCACCCGAGGCCTGCCATGAACGAAAACCTCACCGAACGCACCCTCAGCGACCTGGCCTTCAGCGTGCCCGGCAGCACCGCGCTGTTCCACGACTACAAGCTCGATTTCTGCTGCGCCGGGCAGCGCAGCCTGCGCGAAGCGGCCAGCGAGCAAGGCCTCGACGCCCAGCGCATCGCCGATGAGCTCAAGGCCCTGCCGTCGGCCAACGAACAGACCGACTGGCGGCTCAGCAGCAACGACCAGTTGATCGACCACATCCTCGAGCGCTACCACAAGGTCCACCGTGAGCAGCTGCCGGCGCTGATCCCGCTGGCCGAACGTGTCGAGAACACCCATGCCGCGCACCCGCAATGCCCGGCCGGCCTGACCGCGCACCTGAAGAAGATGCAGGAAGAGCTGGAATGGCATATGTGCAAGGAGGAGAGCGTGCTCTTCCCCTGGCTGCGCCAGGGGATTCCGCTGACCCACGTGCAGGGGCCGATCGGCGTGATGCGTCATGAGCACGACGAGCATTCGCAGTCGCTGGCGGTGCTGGCCGATCTGACCGGCGACCTCACCGTGCCCACCGATGGCTGCAACAGCTGGCGCCGGCTCTACACCGGTCTGGAAGAGCTGCGCCGAGACCTGATGCAGCATATCCACCTGGAGAACAACCTGCTTTTCCTCGGCGCCAACCATCCGGCCTGAGCGGCCTTCGGGCCTCAGGAGGGCTGCCAGTGACAGCTTGTCTCACCACGCTGCCGGCCAATAACGCGCATACTGGGAGGATTGTCCCCGCCCAGGAGCGCTCCGCCATGCTCGCGCATCGCGTCCACCACCAGATTCTGTGCGGCCACCACCTGTTCAACGTGCTCAACGAAGAACAGTTGGAGCAGCTGCTCGCCACCAGCACGCTGCTCAACCTGGAGAAAGGCGACAAGCTGTTCCTCCAGGGCGAGCCGGCCCATGCTTTCTATTTCGTGATTTCCGGTGCGGTGAAGATCTACCGCCTGACCCCGGAGGGCCAGGAGAAGGTACTGGAAGTCGTCGGCAGCCGGCAGACCTTCGCCGAGGCCATGATGCTGATGGACACCTCCAACTACGTGGCCTCGGCCCAGGCGCTGGAGCCCACGCAGGTCTATCGCTTCGCCAACCGCACCTACATGGAGTTGCTGCACAGCAACCCGCAGTTGCCCTTCTCCCTGCTCGCCACCCTCTGTGTGCGTCTGCACCGGCGGATCAACGAGATCGAGACGCTGTCGCTGAAGAACTCCACCCACCGTGTGGTGCGCTACCTGATCACCCAGCTGAACCGCCAGGGCGGCGAAGACAACCGCTTCGAACTGCCGATGGCCAAGCAACTGGTGGCCGGGCACCTGTCGATCCAGCCGGAAACCTTCTCCCGCGTGCTGCGACGGCTGATCGACGAGGACATCATCGATCTCAGCGGGCGCACCGTGCAGGTGCTCGATGTCGCCCGCCTGGAACAGTTCGAGTAAGCCATGCGCCAGTGTCTGTACTGCCAGCACGAAAGCCCCGAGGACCACGCGGACTGCCCGCAGTGCGGGATGCCGTTGCCGGTCGATCAGGAACTGGCGAAGCAGCGCCGGCTGCGGCGCTTCGCCTGGTATTGCGCGCTGCTCACGGTGTTCTGCCTGGTGATGGTGTTCTGGCTGCCGCGCTAAGCCCCGCTCGAATGCGCTTTTGCTCTTCGTAGGAGCGAGCTTGCTCGCGAACGTGCCTCGCTGCGGGGCTCGGTTCGCAAGCAAGAACTAGGCGTCCCCCTCGCTCCTACAGTCGTTATCCCTGCCGGCGAGTGAGCTGCCGATAGAGCTGCGGCAACCGCACCGGCAGCTGCGCCGGATCGTTGATCAGCAGATAGCCCTGGCTGCCGAACAGGTGCGGCAGGTAGTCCGCCGCCTCGCGGTCGATGGTGATGCAGAACGGCACCAGCCCGGCGCGACGGGCTTCCAGCACCGCCTGACGGGTGTCCTCGACGCCGTAGCGGCCTTCGTAGAGATCCAGGTCATTGGGCTTGCCATCGGTGAGGATCAGCAGTACGCGCTGGCGCTCCTTGCGCTCGAGCAGCAGTTGCGTGGCCCGGCGGATCGCCGCGCCCATGCGCGTGTAGTAGCCGGGGCGCAGCACGCGGATACGTCCGCGCACGGTGTCGTTGTAGCGCTCGTCGAAAGTCTTCAGTTGGGTCAGGCGCACCTGGTGCCGGCGCAGCGACGAGAATCCGTACAGCGCGAAGCGATCGCCCACCGCCTGCAGCGCCTCACCGAACAGCAGCAGGCTGTCGCTGATCAGGTCGATGACACGGTGGTCGTTGTCGATGTGCGCGTCGGTGGACATCGACAGGTCCGCCAGCAGCAGGCACGCCAGGTCGCGACGGGTCTGCCGGTGTTCCATGAACAGCCCGGGCTCGCTGCAGGTACCCAGGCGCCGCTGGACGCTGAAGTCCAGCCAGGCTTCCAGGTCCAGTTCCGCGCCCTGGGGTTGCCGGCGCAGCCACTGCGGCTGCTGGCGCAGGCTTTCGAATTGCCGGCGCAGACGTCGCGCCACGGGCGCCAGGGCGTCGGGCAATGGCGCCGGCACGGCATCGCGCGGCAGCATCGGCTGCAGGCAGACGTGATCGTCGATCAGTTGCTGGCGCCGGTAATCCCACTCCGGCAGGCGGATACCCTCGCCCAGTGGCATGTCGTCGAAATCGGCGGCCGGCAGGTCCAGGTCGAGCTTCAGGCCGCCGCCCTTCTTCTGCCGTTGGCGGGACATGCTGAGGTGGTCGAGGTCGTCCGCGACCTTCGCCGCGTCCAGGTCTTCGCTGTCGTCGCCGGCACGGTCCAGTTCGACGTGCTCGGACCAGCTGAACAGGTTCTCCAGGCGGAACAGCAGCAGGCCGCCACGGCCAGGGTCCTGCTCGGTACGTTCGGCGCGTTTGCGCGCCACGCCCTTGGCCTCGCTGTGGACGGAACGGCCCTGCTCGTCGCCGTCGATCAGGTCGGTGTGCTGCGGCGCGGCCAGGCGTTGCGGTGGATAGAGCCAGAGCGGCACCGGCCAGGGCGCCTTCTCGCTGCGCGGCAACCGCTGCAGGCTGCCCGGCTCGCGCAGGGCCTGCTGCAGCGCGCGCTCCAGCGCCGCCTCGGCGGGCGGCAGCGCGGAAGGATCGGGACGCAGGCTCAGCAGCGCATCCACCAACCGGCGGTAGCGCGGGTGCAGCAGCGGGTAACGGTCAAGTACGGCGAGCGTCCAGGCCTGGTTGTCCCGGGCCCAGTGGCGCATCGGCTGACTGTGCGCGGCCAGCAGCGCCAGCCAGCGGTAGAGTTCGCGGTTCAGCTCGGCATCGGGGAACACCGCCAGTTGCGCGGGCAGACGCAGGGAGTCGGCGTCGAACCAGGCCACCGGCAGTTGCTGGCAGGTGCCGGCTACCTGCTGCAGCAGGCTGCGGCGTACCAACAGTTCGCGGGCGCTGGCCGCCTCCACGCCGACGCCGGCCTCGCCGCCGGTGCCACGGAATAGCAACAGCAGGCTGCGTCGTACGTCGTCCAGGGCTACCGCCGCGTCCTCGAACTCAGGGCTGGCGCGACGGGTGATGAAGCGGTGCCAGGCGCGGCCGAAGCCTTCTTCGATTTCGAGGTGGATGGTCATGGGAGGACTCCCTTACCGGCTAGCGCAGATAGTTTCAGGCCGCTCGGACTGTCCCCCTCCCTCTGGGAGAAGGAACCACTCGTGCCGATGGGTGACTCGAAGCCACCCTGCTGCCAGGGTCATACAAAAAAAGGGCCCGCCGCAAAGCGGACGGGCCCCGTGTCACTGGTTGGGTTCAGCTCACCTGGGCCGCGCCGGAAGCAACGGCCACGCGGCCGCGCTGGCGGAAGCTCAGCAGGTAGCAGATCAGCCCGATGAAGAAACCGACACCGGAGTACAGGCGCAGCCAGAAGAAGATCTTCAACTGGTCGACCGTGGCCATGAACGGCATGGCGGCGCCATCGGCCGGCAGGCGTTGCAGCCAGACCTGCACCACACCGGCGGCGGTGAGCATCAGGGTGATCAGCAGCATGGAGATGGTCATCAGCCAGAAGCCCCAGATCTCCAGGCTCTGCGCACGGGCGTCAGGCGCTTCGCCGATGCCCCGCAGGCGCGGCATGGCATAGCTGATCATGGTCATGACGATCATCGCGTAGGCGCCGTAGAACGCCAGGTGGCCGTGGGCGGCGGTAAGCTGCGAGCCGTGGGTGTAGTAGTTCACCGGAGCCAGGGTGTGCAGGAAGCCCCACACGCCGGCACCGAGGAAGGCGGTCACGGTGGTGCCCAGAGCCCAGAGCGCGGCGGCCTTGTTCGGGTGCTCGCGGCGACGGCGGTTCACCATGTTGAAGGCGAACAGCACCATTGCGAAGAACGGCAGCGGTTCCAGGGCGGAGAAGATCGAGCCCAGCCACAGCCAGACGCCCGGCGCGCCGATCCAGAAGAAGTGGTGGCCAGTGCCGATGATGCCGGTGATCAGGGCCATCGCGATGATCACATAGAGCCACTTCTCCACGACTTCGCGGTCGACACCGGTGATCTTGATCAGCACGAAGGCCAGCATCGAGCCCATGATCAGCTCCCACACGCCTTCCACCCACAGGTGCACGACCCACCACCAGTAGTACTTGTCGCGGGCCAGGTTCTCCGGGTTGTAGAAGGAGAACAGGAAGAACACCGCCAGGCCCACCAGGCCGGTCATCATCACCACGCTGACGGCGGTCTTGCGACCCTTGAGCATGGTCATACCGATGTTGAACAGGAAGCCCAGCGCCACGATCACGATACCTATCTTGGTGATCGTCGGCTGCTCGAGGAACTCCCGGCCCATCGTCGGCAACAGCTCGTTGTGGGTCAGCTTGGCCAGGCCAGCATAGGGCACCAGCAGGTAGCCCAGGATAGTCAGCACGCCGGCGATGGCGAACACCCAGAACAGCAGGATGGCCAGTTTCGGGCTGTACAGCTCGCGGTCGGCTTCCTCGGGGATCAGGTAGTAGGCCGCGCCCATGAAGGCGAACAGCAGCCAGACGATCAACAGGTTGGTGTGCACCATCCGGGCGACGTTGAACGGGATCGCCGGGAACAGGAAGTCACCGACCACATACTGCATGCCCATGATCAGGCCGAAGATGATCTGCCCGACGAAGAGCATCAGGGCGAACACGAAGTACGGCTTGGCCACCGACTGCGAAGCGAATTTCAGATAGGGATTGCCCGGGTTCATGATCAACCCTCCTTGTTCGGCGGCCATTTGTTGGTGTCGATCTTCGATGTCCACAGCAGGAACGCGGCGAGATCGGTGACCTCCTGATCGCTCAGGTGGAACTGCGGCATCTGCCGGCGGCCGGGCACGCCCAGCGGTTGCATCTTCATCCAGGCGGCGAGGAAGCTGCCGAAGGCCGCGTCACCGCCACGGCGGACCGCGACGTTACCCAGCTCCGGCGCGAAGTAGGCGCCTTCACCGAGGATCGAGTGGCAACCCACGCAGTTGTTCTGCTCCCATACCAGCTTGCCGCGCACCACCGACTCGGTGAGCTCACTCTGGTTGGTGCGTTCGGGGAACTTCTTCTCTGTGTGATAGGTGAGGGCGAGGAACACCAGGAAGAAGAACACGCCTCCTCCCAGGTAGATGTTCCTCGCCATACCTTTGGTGAATGTCTCTGACATGGGGCCCTCCTAGGTCACGGTCCGTTGCCATTCTAGGAAGGGAGCCTGGCGAATCCGCTTGATGGCAATCAAGAAAGACCAATGCTTCTAGTCAGGTATTTTTCTTGAAGAAAATCAGTGCGTTGCGTGAAGCGCCAGGATCACGCCGGTGATTGCCAGCGGCCAACCGAGCAGCAGCGATTGCCATAGCCGAGGGCCACGGTTCAGCTCCATGAAGCGCAGCGCGATGAGCCAGGCCTTGCCCAGGCCGAGCAGGAGGATCACCGCCACCGGCAGTAACGCGTCGGGCGCGCGGTGGCCCAGCCAGACCCCGGCGACGGACATGGGCAGCATCAGCAGCCAGGCAATGAGCAATGTCCTCATGATCCGGGCGCCAATACGTAGACCAACGGGAACAACACCACCCAGACCAGATCGACCATGTGCCAGTACAGCGCACCGGACTCCAGCCCGCCCAGCGCCTCGTTGCGGTAGGCCCCGCGCAGGCAGCGCAGCATCATCCAGCCGATGATCACCAGCCCGAGCCAGACGTGCAGGAAGTGGAAGCCGGTGATCAGCCAGAACAGGGTGAAGAAGGTGCTGTACTCCAGGTCCAGCCCGCGGGTAGCGAGGTGGTAATACTCGCCGGACTTCAACACCACATGCGCCAGCCCCAGCAGCAGCGCGGCGCCCAGCAGGGCCGCCGCGCGCCCCTGGCGCCGGTGGCGCACCTGTTCCACCGCCAGCGCCGCGCAGAAGCCGGCGGTGAGCAGGGTCAGGGTCAGCGCCAGGGCCGTGGACAGGTCCAGCTCCGCGCGGCCCGCGCGGAAACCTTCGACGTCCAGGTACTGGGCCACGGCGAAGACGATGATCAGGATGGCGAAGACGGTCAGCTCGGCGAGGATGAAGAACCACATCGCCAGGTCGCCCGGCAGGCGCCGGGTGCTGACGGCGACCTCAGGCGAAGTGGACATCGACCAGATCCATCAACGCGGCGACCGTGGCTTCATCGTCCGACAGCGGTTCGGCCAACCCGGCGCGACAGGCATCGCGCGGCGCCACGCCGGCATTGAGCAGACGCGCGGTCAGCACCAGCAGGCGCGTCGAACAGACTTCCTCCAGCTCCTGCCGACCCAGCCGGCGCAGGGCCACGCCCAGTTGCGCCAGACGCTGCGCCAGCTCCGGCGCGACGCCGGCCTCGCGGACGATGATTCCGGCTTCCACTTCCGGCGTCGGGTAATCGAAGCGCAGGGCGACGAAGCGCTGGCGGGTACTGGGCTTCATGCCCTTGAGCAGGTTCTGATAGCCGGGGTTGTAGGACACCACCAGCATGAAGCCCGGCGGCGCCACCAGGGATTCGCCAGTGCGCTCGATGAACAGCTCGCGGCGGTCGTCCGCCAGCGGGTGCAGCACCACCACGGTGTCCTGCCGCGCCTCCACCACTTCGTCCAGGTAGCAGATGCCCCCCTCGCGCACCGCGCGGGTGAGCGGGCCGTCCTGCCACCAGGTGCCGTCGCTGCCGATCAGGTGGCGACCGACCAGGTCCGCCGCCGACAGGTCGTCATGGCAGGCCACGGTGTACAGCGGCAGGTTCAGGCGCTGGGCCATGTGCTGCACGAAGCGGGTCTTGCCGCAGCCGGTCGGGCCCTTGATCAGCACCGGCATGCCATGCGCGGCGGCCTCGGTGAACAGCGCCACCTCGTTGCCGGTCGCCTGGTAGAAGAGCGGCGGAATGTTCTGGGCGGGGGCGTTCATGGCGTTGGGGTTCTCCGTCAAAGCTATGGCTGGGCACGCTAGCCACTGCGGTCCCATGCCTCAAGCACAGCGCCTTAAGTTCTTGATCGGCATCAAGCCGATGCCGCACGCCCCCTCCTAGAATCGCCGCAAACGCCGGGCAGGACGCCGGCGAAAACGATCGGCGCCCTGGGGGCGTCAACCTGTGAGGAGAAGCATTCATGAACAAAGCCCTGGTTGCCCTGCTGTTCGGCGGGCTGCTGGTCCCAACCACAGCCGTCATGGCCAGCACCGGCGAAGAGCTGTTCAAGGCCAAGGCCTGCGTGGCCTGTCACTCCGTCGACAAGAAGCTGGTGGGACCGGCCTTCCACGACGTCGCGGCCAAGTACGGCGCACAGGGCGATGGCGTCGCCCACATCACCAACAGCATCAAGACCGGCAGCAAGGGGAACTGGGGGCCGATCCCGATGCCGCCAAACGCGGTGAGCCCGGAGGAAGCCAAGACCCTCGCGGAATGGATCGTCACGCTCAAGTAATCCCCCCGTCCAGGGCCGGCGCCACCGGCCTTGGCGCGATTCGGTTCAACACGGTAAGTGGAGGAAGGAGGCCCCATGTTCGGCGTTCGCAATCTGTTCGGGACAGTGCTCGGTTGGCTGTTGCTCATGGCCAGTCTGGCCGCCCAAGGCGCCGACCTCAGCGACCTGGAACGAACCCGCATCCTGCAGGTGTTCCCCCAGGTCGACCACATCGGCGAACCCGAGGGGGAATACGGCGTACGGCGCCTGTCCCAGGGCGACAAGCTCCTCGGCTATGCCTTCCAGAGCATCCGCGTCACCCGCATTCCCGCGTATTCCGGCAAGCCGATCAACGTCCAGGTGATCCTCGATCCGCAGGCCGTGATCCGCGACAGCTACGTCCTCGAACACCATGAGCCGATCCTGCTGATCGGCATTCCCGAAGAGAAACTGCACGCCTTCACCGCCGGCTATTCCGGACTGCGCGCCGACCAGCGGGTCGCCGTGGGCCGTTCCGGCGATCCGCAGACCGTCACCGTGGATGCCGTGGCCGGCGCCACCGTGACCGTCATGGTGGTCAATGAGATCATCATGCGCGCCGCCCGCACCGTGGCGGTGTCGCTCAAGCTGATCAAGGACGACGGCCAGGTACGGCCCAAGCCGGCGATCGTCCGCGACGACGCCTATCAACCGGCGAGCTGGAGCGAGCTGCTGGGCAACGGCGCCATCCGCCAGCTGAAGCTGACCCGCGGACAGATCGACGACGCCTTCAAGGGCACCGCCGCCGAGAAGGTCGGCCAGGCCCACGATGCGCAGCAGCGCGAAGAAACCTTCATCGACCTTTATACCGCCCTGCTCGATGCGCCCAGCATCGGCCGCAACCTGCTGGGCGAGAAGCAGTACAACGAGCTGCGCGAATCGCTGAAACCCGGCGAGCATGCGGTCGTCGTGCTGGGCAACGGCCAGTATTCGTTCAAGGGCTCGGGCTACGTGCGCGGCGGCATCTTCGACCGGGTGCAGGTCCGCCAGTTCGGCGACATCCTCAGCTTCCGCGACCTCGACTACCAGCGCCTGTCGGACACCTACGCCGAGGGCATGCCGCACTTCGCCGAGATGGCGATCTTCATCGTCCGCGCCGCGCAGCGCTTCGACCCCGGCACCCCGTGGGACCTGGAACTGCTGGTGCGCCGCCAGACCGGCCCGGTGGACAGCCTGTTCACCACCTTCGACCTGGGCTACCAGACGCCCGAGTCCTATCTCGACCGGCCGCAGCCGACCGCCGCGGAACTGGAAGCGCTGGCAGACGCCAAGCGCCCGATGTGGCTGCGCGTCTGGTACCAGAAGAGCTTCCAGATCGGCGTGCTGCTCAGCGCCCTGGGGCTGCTCGCGGTGATCCTGTTCCTGCAGGACAACCTGACCCGCCGCCCGCAACTGCTGCACTGGCTGCGCCGCGGCTACCTGCTGTTCACCCTGACCTACATCGGCTGGTACTGCCTGGGGCAGCTCTCGGTGGTCAACGTGCTGACCTTCGTCCACTCGCTGTTCGAAGGCTTCCGCTGGGAACTGTTCCTCATCGACCCGGTGCTGTTCATCCTCTGGACCTTCACCGCCGCCAGCATCCTGCTCTGGGGCCGTGGCGTGTTCTGCGGCTGGCTGTGCCCGTTCGGGGCCCTGCAGGAGCTGCTCAACGAGGCCGCGCGCAAGCTGAAGGTTCCGCAGTACGAGCTGCCCTTCGCCGTCCACGAGCGGCTCTGGGCGATCAAGTACATCGTCCTGCTGGTGCTGTTCGGCCTCTCCCTGGAGTCGCTGTCCACCGCCGAGCGCTTCGCCGAGGTCGAGCCCTTCAAGACCGCCATCACCCTGCACTTCGACCGCCAGTGGTGGTTCGTGGCCTACGTGGCCGTGCTGCTGGTCATCAACCTGTTCACCCGCAAGGTCTATTGCCGCTACGTCTGCCCGCTGGGCGCCGCCCTGGCGATCCCCGGCAAGGCGCGCCTGTTCGACTGGCTCAAGCGGCGCAAGGAGTGCGGCCAGCCATGCCAGCTGTGCGCCAAGGAATGCGAGATCCAGGCCATCCATCCCGATGGCCGGATCAACGCCAACGAGTGCCACTACTGCCTCGACTGCCAGATGACCTACCACAACGAGAACAAGTGCCCGCCGCTGGTGAACAAGCGCAAGAAGCGCGGCAAGCGCGCGGCCGCCAGCGACGACGACCAGCTGATTGCGGTGCAACAGATCTGACCATTTGCCTTAAGGAAGGAGCAGAACATGACTGACAAGAAACAGCAGCACGACGAGACCACCGGGCTCAGCCGGCGTGGATTCCTCGGCGCTTCCGCGGTGACCGGCGCAGCTGCGCTGGTGACCGCGGGTTCGATGGGAGCCTTCACCTCGCGCGAGGCCTGGGCCGAGGCGGCCAAGTCCGCCAAGCAGAACTCCATCCATATCGCCCCCGGCGAGCTGGACGAGTACTACGGCTTCTGGAGCGGCGGCCACCAGGGTGAAGTGCGGGTACTGGGCGTACCGTCGATGCGCGAACTGATGCGCATCCCGGTGTTCAACGTCGACTCGGCCACCGGCTGGGGCCTGACCAACGAGAGCAAGCGCGTCCTCGGCGACAGCGCGCATTTCCAGAACGGCGACTGTCACCACCCGCACATCTCGATGACCGACGGCAAGTACGACGGCAAGTACCTGTTCATCAACGACAAGGCCAACAGCCGCGTCGCGCGTATCCGCCTGGACATCATGAAGTGCGACAAGATCACCACCATCCCCAACGTGCAGGCCATCCACGGCCTGCGCCTGCAGAAGGTGCCGCACACCAAATACGTGCTCTGCAACGCCGAGTTCATCATCCCGCACCCCAACGACGGGTCGAGCTTCGACATCACCGGGGATAACGCCTTCACCATGTACAACGCGGTCGATGCCGAGACGATGGAAGTGGCCTGGCAGGTCATCGTCGACGGCAACCTCGACAACAGCGACATGGACTACACCGGCCGCTTCGCCGCCTCCACCTGCTACAACTCGGAGAAGGCCACCGACCTGGCCGGCATGATGCGCAACGAGCGCGACTGGGTGGTGGTGTTCGATATTCCCGCCATCGAGAAGGAGATCAAGGCCAAGCGCTTCATCACCCTGGGCGACAGCAAGGTGCCGGTGGTCGATGGCCGCAAGAAGGACGGCAAGGACAGCGTCGTCACCCGCTACATCCCGGTGCCGAAGAACCCCCACGGCCTCAACACCTCGCCGGACGGCAAGTACTTCATCGCCAACGGCAAGCTCTCCCCCACCTGCACCATGATCGCCATCGACAAGCTGCCCGACCTGTTCGCCGGCAAGCTCAAGGATCCGCGCGACGTGGTGGTCGGTGAGCCGGAACTGGGCCTGGGCCCGCTGCACACCACCTTCGACGGTCGCGGCAACGCCTACACCACGCTGTTCATCGACAGCCAGCTGGTCAAATGGAACCTGGAAGACGCCCGCCGCGCCTACAAGGGCGAGAAGGTCGACTACATCCGACAGAAGCTCGACGTGCACTACCAACCGGGCCACAACCACGCGTCGCTGACCGAAACCAGCGAGGCGGACGGCAAGTGGGTCGTCGTGCTGAGCAAGTTCTCCAAGGACCGCTTCCTGCCCACCGGCCCGCTGCACCCGGAGAACGACCAGCTGATCGACATCTCCGGCGACGAGATGAAGCTGGTGCACGACGGCCCCACCTTCGCCGAGCCGCATGACTGCATCCTGGCCCGCCGCGACCAGATCAAGACCCGCAAGATCTGGGACCGCAACGATCCGTTCTTCGCCGAGACCGTGGCGATCGCCAAGCGCGACGGCATCGACCTGATGCAGGACAACAAGGTCATCCGCGACGGCAAGAAGGTGCGCGTCTACATGACCTCGTCCGCCCCCGCCTACGGCCTCACCGAGTTCACCGTGAAACAGGGCGACGAAGTCACCGTCACCATCACCAACCTGGACGAGATCGAGGACGTCAGCCACGGCTTCGTCATGGTCAACCACGGCGTGAGCATGGAGATCAGCCCGCAGCAGACCTCCTCCATCACCTTCACCGCCGGCAAGCCCGGCCTGTACTGGTACTACTGCAGCTGGTTCTGCCATGCGCTGCACATGGAAATGGTCGGCCGCATGATGGTGGAAAAGGCCTGATTCCAGGCCCCTGGCCCCGCCGGCAGCCGCCGGCGGGGCCATTGATGAGAAGGTATTGCATGTTACCCACGAGGCCAAGCCTAGCCCTGTTGCTGTGGCCGCTACTGTTTTTCGCGGCGGGCGCCCAGGCGCAGCCGCAATCCATCGAGCAGTTACCACTGCAGGCCGACGGGGATATCCGCACCCTGCCGGCCGGCAACTACACCGGCAACTTCACCATCGACCAGCCGCTGCACCTGCGCTGCGCGCCTGGCGCACTGATCGACGGCCAGGGCCAGGGCAGCACGCTGCATGTCCGGGTACCCGGCGTCACCATCGAAGGCTGCACCCTGCGCAACTGGGGGCATAACCTGACGGACATGGACGCAGCGATCTTCGTCGACAAGATCGCCACCGGCACGATCGTCCGCGGCAATGACCTGCAGGGCATCGGCTTCGGTATCTGGCTCGACGCCACCCAGGACGTCCAGATCCTCGACAACCGCATCCAGGGCGACCCCAGCGTGCGCTCCCAGGACCGTGGCAACGGCATCCACCTCTACGCGGTGAAGAACGCCCTGGTGCGCGGCAACCAGGTGCACCAGACCCGCGATGGCGTGTACATCGACACCTCCAACGACAGCGCCATCGAAGACAACCGCTTCGAGGACCTGCGTTACGGGGTGCACTACATGTTCACCAACAACAGCCGCGTGATCGGCAACCTGACCCGGCATACGCGCACCGGCTACGCGCTGATGCAGAGCCACCACCTCACCGTGGTCGGCAACCGCTCGGTGGACGACCAGAACTACGGCATCCTGATGAACTACATCACCTACTCCACCCTCACCGACAACCGCGTGGAAAGCGTCCGCAGCGGCGATGGCGGCGGCGACGCGATGATCGCCGGGGCCGAGGGCAAGGCCCTGTTCATCTACAACTCGCTGTTCAACCGCATCGAGAACAACCGCTTCGAAAGCAGCGCCCTGGGCATTCACCTGACCGCCGGCTCCGAGGACAACCGCATCAGCGGCAACGCCTTCATCGGCAACCGCCAGCAGGTCAAGTACGTGGCCAACCGGCAGCAGGAATGGTCGGCCGACGGTCACGGCAACTACTGGAGCGACTACCTGGGCTGGGACCGCAACGCCGACGGCGTCGGCGACGTCGCCTACGAGCCCAACGACAAGGTCGACCAGTTGCTGTGGATGTACCCGCAGGTGCAACTGCTGATGACCAGCCCGGCCATCGAACTGCTGCGCTGGGTGCAGCGCGCCTTCCCGGTCACCCGCCCACCCGGCGTGCGTGACAGCTTCCCGCTGATGCGGGCGCCGAACCAGGAGCCACAGCCATGAAGCCCGTCGAAATCCATGACGCGACCCTCGACTACGGCGGCTTCACCGCCCTGCACGGGCTCGACCTGCAACTGAACGCCGGCGAAGTGCTCGGCCTGCTCGGACACAACGGTGCCGGCAAGACCACCACGATCAAGCTGATCCTCGGCCTGCTCCAGCCGACCCGCGGCTCGGTGCGGGTCTTCGGCCAGGCGCCGGACGACCCGGCGGTGCGTCGAAGAACCGGCTTCCTGCCGGAAAACGTAACCTTCTACCCTCAACTCACCGGCCGCGAGACCCTGCACCACTTCGCCCGGCTCAAGGGTGTACGGTCCGCCGAGGCGGACGAGCTGCTGGAGCAGGTGGGCCTGAGCCACGCCGTCGGGCGCCGGGTGAAGACCTACTCCAAAGGCATGCGTCAGCGCCTTGGCCTGGCCCAGGCGATGCTCGGCCAGCCGCAACTGCTGCTGCTCGACGAGCCCACCGTCGGCCTCGACCCCATCGCCACGATCGAGCTGTATCAGTGGCTGGACCGCCTGCGGGCGCAGGGCACCGGGATCATCCTCTGCTCCCACGTGCTGCCCGGCGTGGAATCGCACATCGACCGCGCCGCGATCCTCGCCAAGGGCCGGCTGCAAACGGTCGGCAGCCTGGCCGAACTGCGCCGGGACGCCGGGCTGCCGGTGCGCATCCGCTTCAGCGGCACACCCGGTGACGACGGCTCGCGGCGCTGGCAGGCCGCCGGCCATGCGATCGAGGCCCTGGATAACCGGCGCCTCGAACTGCGCGTGGGCGAAGAACGGCAGCATGAGGTGCTCAGCAGGCTGCTCGAAGAGCGGGTCAGCGACCTCGAAGTGCTGCCGCCGTCGCTGGAAGACCTTTACCGCCACCACATGGAAAACACCGGCCAAGCCGTGGGAGCCCAACCATGAGTCCGCTCTGGAACATCGCCCGCAAGGAGCTGGCCGATGGCTTGCGCAATCGCTGGATGCTCGCCATCAGCCTGCTGTTCGCCCTGCTCGCAGTCGGCATCGCCTGGCTGGGCGCCGCCGCCAGCGGCCAGGTCGGCTTCACCTCGCTGCCGTCCACGCTGGCCAGCCTGACCAGCCTGGCGACCTTCCTGATGCCGCTGATCGCCCTGCTGCTGGCCTACGACGCCATCGTCGGCGAGGAGGAAGGCGGTACGCTGATGCTGCTGCTGACCTACCCACTGGGCCGTGGCCAACTGCTGCTCGGGAAGTTCCTCGGGCACGGCCTGGTCCTGGGGCTTGCCACCCTGCTGGGCTTCTCCGCCGCCGCGCTGGCCATTGCCGTGCTGGTCCCGGACATCCCGCTGGCGCAGTTGCTGGGGTCCTTCGGCCGTTTCATCCTGTCGTCCTGCCTGCTCGGCTGGACCTTCCTGGCCATCGCCTACGCCGTGAGCAGCCGGGTCAGCGAGAAATCCACCGCCGCGGGCCTCGCGCTGGGCGTGTGGTTCTTCTTCGTGCTGCTGTTCGATCTGGCCCTGCTGGCCCTGCTGGTGATCGGCAAGGGCCAGTTCAGCGCCAACCTGCTGCCCTGGCTGCTGCTGCTCAACCCCACCGACCTGTACCGCCTGATCAACCTGCCCGGCTTCGGCTCCGAACTGGGCGGCGTCCTGACCCTGGGCCGGGACCTGGCCGTGCCGCCCGCCGCGCTATGGCTGGCGCTGTGCGCCTGGACCCTGGCCGCGCTGGCCCTGGCCTACGCGCTGTTCCGTCGGCGCCCGATCTGACCCGAGCCCAATCTGACTCAAGGAGCTCCCATGCTGTTGTCCCGCCCCCTTCGCCTCGGCCTTGCCGCCGGGCTTTTCGCCGTGCTGCTCGGCGGCTGCGACGATGCCGCCCAGCAGACCGCCAACCTCGCCCCGGTGCCCTTCCAGAACGGCGACGAATGCCATGTCTGCGGCATGATCATCAGCGACTTCGCCGGTCCGAAGGGCGAGGCCGTGGCCCCAGGCTCGGTGCACAAGTTCTGCTCCACCGCCGAACTGCTGGGCTGGTGGCTGCAACCGGAAAACCAGCACGGCGGCGCGCGCCTGTACGTGCACGACATGGCCCGCAGCGACTGGAACCATCCCGACGACCGGCACCTGATCGACGCCACTACGGCCTTCTACGTGGTCGGGGTGAAACGCCCCGGCGCCATGGGCGCCACCCTCGCCTCCTTCGCCGAACGCGCGGACGCCGAGCGCATGGCCAATGCCGAGGGCGGACGGGTACTGCGCTTCGACGAGATCGACCAGAGCGTCCTGCAAGGCACGTCCGGCGACCACCCGCATCATTGAGCCCTCCGGCCGGCGCACTCAGCGCCGGCCATTTTCCTCCAGCAGAGCCTGGCACTCCTCCGCCGGCAGCGGCTGGCTGATCAGGTAGCCCTGGATCTCGTCGCAGCCGTGGGCGCGCAGGAAGCGCAACTGCTCCGGGTGCTCGACGCCTTCCGCCACCACCTTCAGCTCCAGGCTGTGCGCCATCGCGATGATCGCGCGGGTGATGGCCGCGTCTTCGCCGCGCTCGGACAGGTCGCGGATGAAGGTCTGGTCGATCTTCACGTAGTCCACCGGGAAGCGTTTCAGGTAGCTGAGCGAGGAATAGCCGGTGCCGAAGTCGTCGATGGCCAGCTTCACGCCCATCTCGCGCAACTGGCGGAAGGTGACGGTGACGCTCTCGACGTTGTCCAGCAGTTGGCTCTCGGTCAGCTCCAGTTCCAGCAGGTTTGGCGGCAGGCCGGTTTCGTCGAGCACGGCGCGCACCAGCTCGACCAGGTTGCCGGTACGCAACTGGTGCACCGAGAGGTTCACCGAAACCCTCAGCTCATGGCCCTGGAGTTGCCAGGCGCGGGCCTGCTGGCAGGCACGGCGCAGGACGAACTCGCCGATGGCGCCGATCAATCCGGTTTCCTCGGCCAGGCCGATGAAATCGCCGGGCGGCACCATGCCCAGCTCCGGATGGCGCCAGCGCACCAGCGCCTCGGCGCTGTCCAGGCGCTCGTTGGCGAGGTTCAGCTTGGGCTGGTAGTGCACATCCAGCTGGCCTTCGTCGATGGCCTTGCGCAGCCGGGTTTCCAGCTGCAGGCGCTCCAGGGTGCAAGCCTGCAGGTTGTCGGTGAAGAACTGGAAGGTGTTGCCGCCCAGGTGCTTGGCGTGGTGCATGGCCATGTTCGCCTGGCTCATCAGCGCGGAGATTTCCCAGGCGTTGTCCGGCAGCAGGCTGATGCCCACCGAGGCACTGATCACCAGTTCGTGGCCACCCACGGTCATCGGTGTGCGCAGCTTGGCCAGCAGGCGGCTGGACAACCGCGCCAGCGCCGCCAGGCTGGCATAGGAATCGATCAGCACGGCGAATTCGTTGCCGGACAGGCGGGCGATGGTGTCGGCCTCGGGCACCGTCTGGGTCATGCGCCGCGCCATCTGCCGCAGCAACTGGTCGGCAACTTCGTGGCCAAGGCTGTCGTTGAGCAGCTTGAAGCGGTCCAGGTCGATCAGCAGCAGCGCCGCCGTGCGGCCTTCCTGGCGCGCGCGCTGGCTGGCCTCGTGCAGGCGTTCCTTGAACAGCGTGCGGTTGGCCAGCCCGGTGAGTTCGTCGTAGTGCGACAGGTAGCGCAGGCGCTCCTCGGCGTCGCGGCGGGCGGTGAGGTCGGCGAAGAAGCCGACCACGTGGGTCACCTGGCCACGGCCGTCGCGCACCACGTTGAGCTGCAGCCACTGCGGGTACAGCTCGCCGTTCTTGCGCGTCTCGATCAGTTCGCCCTGCCAGGTGCCCTGGCGCTCCAGTTCGGTGCGGATCGCCTGGTAGCGGCGCAGGGTTTCCGCCGAGTCCATCAGCCGGCTGGCGTTGCGCCCCAGCAGCTCCTCGCGGCGATAGCCGGTCAGGCGGGTGAAGGCCTCGTTGAGGGCGATCAGGCGGTAGCTCGGGTCGAGGATGATGATGCCTTCGCTGGCCGCCTCGAACACCGTGGCGGCCAGACGCTGCTCTTCCTCGCGCAGCTTGCGGGTAGAAATGTCGCAACGGGTACCGACCATCCGCGTGACCCGCCCACGGGCGTCGCGCTCCATCGCCCGGCCACGGTCCTCGACCCAGACCCAGTGGCCGTCGGCGTGGCGCACGCGGTATTCGATGCGGTAGCCGTCGGTACGGCCCTTGAGGTGCTCGACCAGCGCCCGGCGCAGCAGCGGCAGGTCGTCGGGGTGCAGGCGCGGGCGCAGGTCGTTGCGCACGCTCTTCACCGCCGCCTGGGTCAGCCCGAAGATTTCCTCGAGGTGCGAGTGGTGTACCTCGTCGGTCAGCAGGTTCCAGTCCCACAGTCCCAGCTCGCTGGCCTCCAGCGCCAGCGCCAGGCGCGCCTCGGTGTGGCTGAGCTGCGCGCTGCCCGCCTCCACCCGCGCCTGCAGGGCGTCGCGGGCGCGGCAGAGTTCGCGTTCAGCGCGGCGGCGCTGCTCGACTTCGCGCTCCAGGTCCTGGTTCAGCACCTCGGTTTGCGTCTTCGCGCGCTCCAGGTGCGCCACCAGGGCCTGGGCCTGGAAGCGCCGCAGCAGGCCGACATGTACCAGCCGGTGAATCTGCCAGACCACCACCAGCAGCGCCGCCAGCAGGATCACCCCGAGCACGCCCCAGCCTTGCTGCAGCGGGTTATCGCTGATCAGCAGATAGGCAATGGACGGGAACAGGCAGGGCAAGGCGAAGGTCAGGAAAGCCGGCAGGCTGACCGCATAGGCCACGCTGGCGGAGAGAATCGCGGCGGCGATCAGGCCGAACACCAGGGATTGCTGGAGGAAGGCGTCCGGCGGCACCAGGGCGATGGCAGCGAAGGCCAGGGTCAGGCCCGAGGCCCCGGCGCCGAACAGGAAGGTGCGCTGCCAGTGCGGGCTGGCCTGGCGCTCGGCGGATGCGGCGTTGAAGGCGGACACCTGGATCAGCCGCAGCACGGCCAGCAGCACCAGCCATACCAGCCAGCCGGCCAGCAGCCCCGGCTGCACGTAGTCCCACAGCAACCCGGCGCAGGCCAGGCCATTGAGTAGCATGAGCAAGGTCGGCACCCGCGAGCCCTGGTAGAGCAGGCGGGTGCATTCGACGGCAATTTCGTGAGCGTACTGCTGGCGGATCTCGGCATGGCTCACCGGGATCGCCGAAGGCTCTACATAAGCAGTCATAGGCGTTTTTCTTGTAGGTTCTGGCCTAGGCGTCGGCGGAGCATACCCGAGGAGGTTGCCCCACCCAAGCAGGATGATGGCAATTGGCTGCTTGCCCTCCCAACTTTCGTCGGGAAGACGCCGGACGGCGGGCCGGTTTGCCGGGGAAAACCGCCCGTCGGTAGAATGCCGTCCCATGAACGATGACCTCTCCCTCCTGCTCAATTCCCTCAATGACCCGCAGCGCCAGGCCGTGGCCGCGCCGCTGGGGCGCCAGCGCGTGCTCGCCGGCGCCGGGTCCGGCAAGACCCGCGTGCTGGTGCACCGCATCGCCTGGCTGATCCAGGTGGAGCGCGCCTCGCCGCACAGCATCCTGGCGGTGACCTTCACCAACAAGGCCGCCGCCGAGATGCGCGCGCGGATCGAGCAGTTGCTGGGGATCAACCCGGCCGGCATGTGGGTCGGCACCTTCCACGGCCTGGCGCACCGCCTGCTGCGCGCGCACTGGCAGGAAGCCGGGTTGCCGGAGAACTTCCAGATCCTCGACAGCGACGACCAGCTGCGCATCGTCAAGCGCGTGGTCCGCGAGCTGGGCCTGGACGAGCAGCGCTGGCCGCCGCGCCAGGCTCAATGGTTCATCAACGGCCAGAAGGACGAGGGCAACCGCCCGCAGAACATCCAGGCCGGCGGCGACTTGTACCTGTCGACCATGGTCAGCATCTACCAGGCCTACGAAGAAGCCTGCGCCCGTGCCGGCGTGGTGGACTTCGCCGAGCTGCTGCTGCGCTCGCTGGACCTCTGGCGCAACCGTCCGAGCCTGCTGGAGCACTACCAGCGGCGCTTCCGCCACATCCTGGTGGACGAGTTCCAGGACACCAACGCCGTGCAGTACGCCTGGCTGCGCTTCCTCGCCAAGGGCGGCGAAAGCCTGATGGCGGTGGGCGACGACGATCAGTCGATCTACGGCTGGCGCGGCGCGAAGATCGAGAACATCCTGAGCTTCGCCAACGACTTCCACGATGCCCAGGACATCCGCCTGGAGCAGAACTACCGCTCCACCGCGACCATCCTGAAGGCCGCCAACGCGCTGATCGCCAACAACAGCGGGCGCCTGGGCAAGGAGCTGTGGACCGACGGCGTCGACGGCGACCCGATCACCCTCTACGCCGGCTTCAACGAGCACGACGAGGCTCGCTACATCGTCGAAACGATCGAAGACGCCCTGCGCAAGGACGGTCTCAAGCGCAGCGAAATCGCCATTCTCTACCGCTCCAACGCCCAGTCCCGCGTGCTGGAAGAGGCGCTGCTGCGGGAGAAGATCCCCTACCGCATCTACGGCGGCCAGCGCTTCTTCGAGCGCGCCGAGATCAAGAACGCCCTGGCCTACCTGCGCCTGATCCGCCTGCGCGACGACGACGCCGCGCTGGAACGGGTGATCAACGTGCCGCCGCGCGGCATCGGCGAGAAGACCGTCGAGGCGATCCGCAACGCCGCGCGCCTGAACGGCACCTCGATGTGGCGCGCGATCAACGACGTGATCGCCGCCAAGGCCGTGGCCGGCCGCGCCGCCAGCGCGCTGAACGGCTTCCTGGAGACCGTCGACCTGCTCGCGGTGAAGGTCGAAGGCATGCCGCTGCACCAGATGACCCAGGTCGTCATCGAGCAGTCCGGACTGATCACCTACCACAAGGAAGAGAAGGGCGAGAAAGGCCAGGCCCGGGTGGAAAACCTGGAGGAACTGGTCAGCGCCGCCCGCGCCTTCGAGACCCCGGACGACGAGGACACGCCGCCGCTGGTGGCCTTCCTCGACCACACCGCGCTGGAGTCCGGCGACACCCAGGCCGATGCCTTCGAGGACAGCGTCCAGCTGATGACGCTGCACAGCGCCAAGGGCCTGGAGTTCCCCCTGGTATTCCTCGCCGGCATGGAAGAAGGCCTGTTCCCGCACAAGATGAGCCTGGAAGAACCCGGCCGCCTCGAGGAAGAACGCCGCCTGGCCTACGTCGGCATCACCCGCGCCATGCAGCGCCTGGTCATGACCTACGCGGAAACCCGCCGCCTGTATGGCAGCGAGACCTACAACAAGGTGTCGCGCTTCGTCCGCGAGATCCCGCCGGGCCTGATCCAGGAAGTACGCCTGTCCAACTCGGTGAGCCGTCCGCTGTCGGGCAACCAGTACAGCGGCAACCTGTTCGCCGGCGCCGGTGTGCCCGACACCCCGTTCAGCCTCGGCCAGTCCGTGCGCCACCCGCTGTTCGGCGACGGCGTGATCCTCAACTTCGAAGGCTCCGGCGCCCAGGCCCGGGTGCAGGTGAACTTCGACAGCGAGGGCAGCAAGTGGCTGATGATGGGCTACGCGAAGCTGGAAGCGATCTGACGCTTCTTTGCTCTTCGTAGGAGCGAGCTTGCTCGCGAACCAACCTCCGCGGCGAAGCTGGTTCGCGAGCAAGCTCGCTCCTACAGCACATTCCAATCAGTACGGGGCTCAATGCTGCCCGCCGCCGTTCTGCTCGAAGGTCTCGATCAGCGCCACCTGCATCCGCGAGTGCACGCGGATGAACCAGCGCCAGAACACTGCGATCACCAATGCGGCGATCAGCGCCACCACCACCAGCAGCTCGCCCGGCGGCAGGATGCTCGAACTGAGCGCCGCCAGCAGCAGCATCATGCCGCCCAGCGACAGCAGCGGAATCAGCTCGGAAATCACCCGGCGCACGCGGGCCGTGTGGCGTCCGGCGCTTTCCGCCTTCACCCCCATTTCCGCCAGCAGCATCGCCAGCGCCTTGAGCTTGCGGTAGGCGGCGATCAGGAACGGCAGCGACAGCAAGAGCGCGGCGCCCCAGATCAGCGCCTTGTGCAGCGCGTCCGGCTCGACGATATCGGCCAGCCACTGGGAAATCGTCCCGGCGAAGTAGGCCAGGCCGAAGAAGATGGCGATCACCAGGGTCAGGTTCACCCCCACCTGCAGCAGGATGCGGCGGATCATCCCGGCGAGGATCGCCTTGTCGCCGCGCGGCTTGATGCTGCGCAGCCATTCGCCGTACAGGCTGAACACCCGCACCATCGGCGACGGCAGGCTGCGCCCCAGGTACAGCGCCAGCGGGTCGGCCGAGCGGATCAGGTAGGGCGTCAGCAGCGTGGTGATGGCCGACACGCCGACCACCACCGGATAGAGGAAGTCGCTGGTCACGCCCAGGCTCATGCCCAGCGCGGCGATGATGAAGGAGAACTCGCCGATCTGCGAAAGGCCCATGCCCACGCGCATCGAGGTGCGCCCGTCGTTGCCGGCGATAAAGGCGCCAGCGCCGCACGACACCAGCTTGCCGGCGACCACTACCAGGGTGATCACCAGGATTGGCGCGGCGTAGTCCACCAGCACCCTGGGGTCGATGGTCAGGCCGATGGCGACGAAGAAGATCGCGCTGAACATGTCGCGTACCGGCTCCATCAGGCGTTCGATCTGGATCAGCTGGCGCGATTCGGCCATGATCGCGCCGATCAGGAAGGCGCCCAGGATCATGCTGTATTCCAGCTTCACCACCAGCAGGCAGAAGCCGAAGCACAGGCCGAGCACCGTCACCAGCAGCATCTCGTTGCTTTCGAACTTCGCCACGTAGGCCAGCAGGCGCGGCACCAGCAGGATGCCGACGACCAGCGCGACGACCATGAACAGGCTGAGCTTGCCGACCGTGGAGAACACCTGGTCGGCCTCCACCGTGCCGCTCACGGCGATGCCGGAGAACAGCGCGATGATGCCGATACCGAGGATGTCCTCGATGATCAGCACGCCGAAGATCAGCTGGGCGAAGCGCTCGTTCTTCATCTTCAGGTCGCCCAGTACCTTGATGATGATGGTGGTGGAGGACATCGCCAGGATCGCGCCGAGGAACAGCGAGTCCATGGTGTTCCAGTCGAACAGCCGGCCGATCTCGAAGCCGGCCCAGATCATCAGGGTGATTTCCAGGAACGCGGCGATGAACGCCGTGGCGCCGACCTGGAACAGCTTGCGCAGGGAGAACTCCAGGCCCAGGCAGAACATCAGGAAGATCACTCCCAGCTCGGCGAGGGTCTTGATCGTCTCTTCGTCGTGCACCAGGGCGAACGGCGGGGTGTGCGGGCCGATGATCACGCCCGCGATGATGTAGCCCAGGACCACCGGCTGCTTGAAGCGATGGCAGAGGATGGTGACGAAGCCGGCAATCAGCATGATCACCGCGAGGTCCTGGATGAAATCGATGGCATGCATGGTCGGCGGTCCTCGCGCGTGGGGTTCTGGGGGGAACGCGCGGCTGACGGCCTCGCTCAGCGAAGCCTACCACCGGGCCCCGCCGCATGGCGGTTCTGAAAGAATCAGTAACAGACTGATTTGGAAAGGGAATCCCCTGTCCTGAGGGCAGGGCAATAGCGCGAAACAAAATCCGGCTGGCCGTGGACCGCGATGCTCGGCAACATGACGCGCGTCGTATACCAACCAAGAGAATGACAACCATGAAGCGCTTTCTCAGCCTTGCCATGGCCTTCTGTGTCGCCGTGACGCTCAGCCTCGACGTCAATGCCGCCAAGCGTTTCGGTGGCGGCAAGAGCATGGGCTCGGCGCCGAGCCACCAGACCCGCCAGGCGCAACCCAACGCCGCCCCGAATTCCCCGACCGCCACCGGCCCGGCCGCGACCGGTGCCGCCGCAGGCGCTGCCGGCGCCGCTGCCAAGAGCGGTGCCTCGCGCTGGCTCGGCCCGCTGGCCGGCCTCGCCGCCGGTGGCCTGCTCGCCTCCATGTTCATGGGTGACGGCTTCCAGGGCATGCAGTTCCTCGACATCCTGATCATCGCCCTGATCGCGTTCATCGCCTTCCGCTTCATTGCCTCGCGTCGCCGCCAGCAGCAGGGTCACCAGCCCGCGATGGCCGGCCATGCGCCGATGCAGCGTGAAACGCCCGCCGCTCCGCCGTCGATCTTCGGTGGTGCCTCGCGCCCGGTGATGGACTCCCGTCCGGTGATCAACGCGCCGAGCTGGTTCGACGAAGCCCGTTTCGTCGGCGCCGCCCGCGAACACTTCATGTCCCTGCAGCAGCACTGGGATGCCAACGAGATGGACAAGATCGCCGAGTTCGTCACCCCGCAGATGCTGCAATTCCTCAAGCAGGAACGCGCCGACCTGGGCGACGGCTACCAGTCCACCTACATCGACAACCTCGACGTGCAGCTCGAAGGCGTCGACGACCAGGCCGAGAAGACCGTTGCCACCCTGACCTTCAGCGGCGTGTCGAAGTCCTCGCGCTTCGACCAGGGCGAGCCCTTCAGCGAAAGCTGGCGCATGGAGCGCGCCCAGGGTGAGAACCAGCCCTGGCTGGTGGCGGGCATCCGTCAGAACTGATCCTGCGCATGACACTGGAAAAGCCCGGCCCTGGCCGGGCCTTTTCGTTTCTGGGCGCTGGGGTGAGGGCACTCTTGCCCGGCTGTAGCGACGGAACCGCCCGTCCGGCCGCCGCCACGGCGGTGGTCTTGCGCCAAGTGCCGGCTACTACTGTATAAAGCGCGCCACTATCCAGACGTAGAGAGGCCTCGCCCGTGGAAGATGTGATCGAGCTGCTCCGTGAAGCCAACGAACCGGTTCCCGTCCCGCTGGAACTGCCGGACGAAGAACTGCTGGTGGAGATCGAAGAAGCCCTGCTGATAGGCATTCCGTCGGAATTTCGCGAATTTCTGCTGAAGGTCAGCGACGTGATTTATGGGCGCCTGGAACCGGTCACGGTGACCGATCCGCACAGCCACACCTACCTGCCGGAAGTGGCCGCCGTAGCCTGGTCGATGGGCCTGCCGCGCGAGCTGGTACCGCTCTGCGCCGATGGTGACGACTACTATGCGGTGGGCGAAGATGGCGAAGTGGTGCTATGGGCCGACGGCGAACTCACCGAGGAAACCTGGGACTCGGTGTGGACCTGGGCACGCGACGTATGGCTCGACACCTGAACCGAAGCTTCGGAATTTCCTGACACTTCGCTTGTCTCACTGGCAACTCACCGTACCTTCGGCCCTTGCTGTCCAGGCCAGGCACGATGCCTTGTTGTGGAGACGCTATGAAGTTCAAAGCCCTGTTCACCAGCCTGTTGCTGCTCGGCCTCGCCGGATGCGCCGACAAGGCCGTGGTGACGCTGCAGGATGGCAGCGAAATCCTGGTGAAGGATCACTCTGATTACGACAAATACAATGACTACTACGAATTCGAGCAACTCAATGGCGAAACCATCCTGATCAAGAAGGACAACGTCCGCTTCATCAAGACGCCCTGAGTGCCGACACGGTGAGACGCCGATCGGCGAAGAGATGAGCGCAGCGCCCATGCTCCTGGCCGATCCCATCTGCTTTGCTGCGGGCCCTAGCGCGCCCCCAGTCGTCCTCCGCTCTCCAGTTCGAGCAGATTGAGCAGGTACTGGCCGCAATAGCCCAGGTCCTGCTCGATGGCTTTGCGCGCGCTCGCGCCATCGCCACGCTCCAGGGCGTGCAGGGCGTCTTCGTGGAAATCGTTCAGGCGCAGCGACAGGTCGGCCTCGGTGAACAGGCGGTTGAAGAACGGCCCGACCTGCAGCCAGAGCGCCTCGATCATGCGCAGCAGGGTCGGGTTGCCGCAAGCGCTGTAGAGCGTGAGGTGGAACTGACTGTTGGCGTCGAGATAACCCTGGACGTCGCGGGCGTTCAGCGCGCTTTCCATGCGCCCGGCACAGGCGCGCAGCACGTCCATGTCCGCCGGACGCAGGCGCCGGGCCGCATCCTCCACCGCCAGTCCCTCCAGCGATTGCCGCACCTGCAGGATCTGCAGGTAGCGTTCGCGGGTCATCACCGGTACCCGCAGCGAGCGCTGCGGCTCGCCCTCCAGCGCCCCCTCGGCCACCAGCCGTTGCAGGGCCGCGCGCACCGGCATCGGGCTGGTGCCCCATTCCTCGGCCAGGTCGCGGATCTTCAGCCGCTCGCCGGGCTGGAAGCGCCCGCTCAGCAGGGCCTGGCGCAGGTTCTGGTACAGCTGTTGCTGAAGGTTGTCGGCCATCGCGATTCACTCCCGGCCGGCCGGCGGCGCCGGCAGTTGGGCGAAGGTCAGGCTGCAGTCGTGCATCATCGTGCGTATCCCTTGTTTTCGATCAGACAGTTGCCGCCATCCACCACCAGCACTTCGCCGGTGATGTAGCTGGCTTCGGGAGACGCGAGGAAGGCGACGGCGGCCGCCACCTCCTCCGGTCGCCCGGAACGGCCGAGCGGCGTATGCCGTCCGGCCGCGTTTTCCTCCTCGGTGCTGGAGCCGGTGGCGATCCAGCCGGGTGCCACGCTGTTCACCGTCACCCCGCGCCGCGCCACTTCCAGGGCCAGGCCCATACTCATGCCGAGCATCCCCGCCTTGGCCGCGCTGTAGGCGGACTCGCCCGGATTGCTGCCGCGGGTGCCAGTGGTGGAGCTGACGTTGACGATGCGTCCGTAGCCGCGCGCCAGCATCAACGGCAGCAGCGCGCGGGTGAGCAGGAAGGCGCTGGAGAGATTGCGCGCCAGCGACAGGTTCCAGGTCGCAAGGTCCATGTCCGCCAGCTCGGCGAACGGTTCCGGACTACCCTGCATAGCCATGCCGGCGTTGTTCACCAGGATATCCACTCGGCCCCACTGCGCCTGCGCCCACTCGGCGAGCGCGCGGACCTCGTCCTCGCGGGTCAGGTCGGCTGGCATCGCCCGCGCCTCGAAGCCCTCGGCGCGCAGCGCTTCCACCCGTTGGTGGACGCGCTCGCTGCTGGCACTGAGCAGGAGTTTCACACCGTTGAGCGCCAACCGGCGGGCAACGGCGAAACCGATGCCGGACTCGCCGCCGGCACCGCTGACCAGGGCGACCTGTCCGGCCCAGGAGGATTCGTCCATGTGGATAACCTCAATTTGTGATCACAGAATTATTTACAGGGCAGATTATCAGGCTGGAAATTGCCTGTATTGACTTTTTTGTGATCACAAATAGAAGATGTGCAAAAAAACAAACGAGGTGTGCAACATGACCGCCAGCGGAATCGCCCAACCGGCCGTGGATCTCTTCACCGCCCGCGAGCGCCAGCGCTTCCTGGAACAGAATCCCAAGTCCGTCGCCCTTGCCGAGCGTGCGCACAAGTCGCTGTACGCCGGTGTGCCGATGCACTGGATGGCCGACTGGTCCACGCCCTGTCCGCTGTTCGTCGAACGCGCCCAGGGCGCCCGCTTCTACGACGTGGACGGCCATGACTACGTGGACTTCTGCCTGGGCGATACCGGCAGCATGTTCGGCCACTCGCCGGCGCCGATCGCCCGCGCGCTCGCCGAACAAGGCGCACGCGGCCTGACCACCATGCTGCCGGGTGAAGACGCCGTGGTCTGCGGCGAACTGCTCGCCGCGCGCTTCGGCCTGCCCTACTGGCAGGTGACCGCCACCGCCACCGATTCCAACCGCTACGTGCTGCGCTGGGCCCGCGCGGTGACCAGGCGCAAGACCCTGCTGGTGTTCGACGGCTGCTACCACGGTACCGTCGACGACGTGATGGTGCGCTACCGCGACGGCAAGACCGTGCACCGCTCCGGCCTGGTCGGCCAGGCCTACGACCTGACCCAGCACAGCCGCTCCATCCCCTTCAACGACGTCGAGGCGCTGGAGGCCGCGCTGGCCCAGGGCGACATCTGCGCCCTGCTGTGCGAGCCGGCGATGACCAACATCGGCATGGTCCTGCCCGATCCGGGCTTCATGCAGAAGTGCCGCGAGCTGACCCGCCAGTACGGCGCGCTGCTGATCATCGACGAAACCCACACCATCTCCACCGACATCGGTGGCTGCACGAAGCTGTGGAACCTCGACCCGGACTTCTTCGTGGTCGGCAAGCCGATCGCCGGCGGCGTGCCCTGCGGCATCTTCGGTTGCAGCGCGGAGATGGCCGAACGCATGGCCGCCTCGCGCCAGAGCGCCCGGGAAGACAGCCACGGCCACGGCCACAGCGGCATGGGCACCACCCTCTCGGCCAACGCCCTGGCCATGCACTGCATGCGCGCCAACCTGGAACAGGTGATGACCCAGGCGGCCTACGACCACATGCTGCCGCTGGCCAGGCGCCTGGCCGACGGCTTCCGCGCGCTGATCGCCAAGCACGACCTGAAGTGGTCGGTGACCGAGCTGGGCGCGCGCAGCGAGTTCCAGTTCTGCCCCGTCTCCCCGCGCACCGGCGCCGAGGCCGAAGCGGCCTTCCACGACGAGCTGCAGATGGCCCTGCACCTGTACCTGATCAACCGCGGCATCCTGATCACGCCGTTCCACAACATGACCCTGTGCTGCCCGGACACCACCGCGGCGGACGTGGATCGCCTGATCGAGACCCTCGATGCAGGCATCAGCGAGCTGCTGGCGATTCCCGGGGCGCGTGAGGCCTGATCAACACCTGACCTGACCCGGTAGGAGCGAGCTTGCTCGCGAACCCGCCCAGCAGCGGACTCGCAGAAGAGCGTTCGCGAGCAAGCTCGCTCCTACGAAGAGCAAATACTCCCGGCGCACCGCGCCACCGAGGACCACCATGCAATTCGCCAATCGACAGGAAGCCGAAGCCTTCCTCGCCGCCCACCCGGACGTGCGCAGCATCGAACTCTTCATCATCGACTCCAACGGCATCCCGCGCGGCAAGCTGCTGCATCGCGACGAGCTGCTGGCGATCTACGACAACGGCCGCCCGCTGCCCAGCTCGATCCTCGCGCTGACCGTGCAGGGCGAGGACGTCGAAGGCACCGGGCTGGTCTGGGAAGTGGCCGACGCCGACTGCTGGACCTACCCGCTGCCCGGCAGCCTGACCCTGCAACCCTGGCGCGCCAGCCCCACCGGCCAGTTGCAGGTCAGCATGCACCCGACCCAGGGCCTGCCCGCCACGCCCGCCGACCCGCGCCAGGCGCTGTCCCGCGTGGTCGACCGGCTCAAGGCCGACGGCTTCCACCCGGTGATGGCGGTGGAGCTGGAGTTCTACCTGCTGGACAAGCAGCGCGACGCCAACGGCCGCCCGCAGCCGGCGCTGCAGATGAACGGTATCCGCCCGGAGGCGCCGCAGGTCTATGGCGTGTATGAGCTGGAGCAGTTGCAGCCGTTCCTCGACGACCTCTATGCCGCCTGCGAAGTCCAAGGATTGCCGGTACGCACGGCGATCTCCGAGTACGCGCCGGGCCAGGTCGAGCTGACACTGGAGCATCGCTTCGACGTCATGCAGGCCATCGACGAAGGCGTGCGCTACAAGCGCCTGGTCAAGGGCGTGGCGAACAGGCACGGGCTGCAGGCCTGCTTCATGGCCAAGCCGTTCGGCGACCGCGCCGGCTCCGGCATGCACCTGCACGTCAGCCTCGCCGACGAGCAGGGCAACAACCTCTATGCCAGCGAAGACATTCACGGCACCGAACTGCTGCGCCACTCCATCGGCGGCATGATGGCGCGCCTGCTGGATTCCCTGGCGATCTTCTGCCCCAACGCCAACTCGTTCCGCCGTTTCCAGGCCAACAGCTATGCGCCGCTGGCCAAGAGCTGGGGGGTGAACAACCGCACCGTGTCGTTCCGCGTGCCCGGCGGCCCGGCCAAGAGCCGGCACATCGAGCACCGCATCTGCGGCGCCGACGCCAACCCCTACCTCGCCGCGGCGGCGATCCTCGCGGCGATCCACGAAGGCATCCGCGAACGGATCGACCCGGGCGCGCCCATCGTCGGCAACGGCTACGAGCAGGCCACCGAGTTCCTGCCCACCGACTGGCTCACCGCGCTGCGCGCGCTGGAGGCCTCCAACTGGGCCCGCGAGGCGCTGGGCGAGGAGTTCCTCAAGGTGTTCCTGGCGATCAAGTGGGAAGAGTTCCGCCAGTTCATGGGCGAGGTCGGCGAGCAGGACTGGCGCTGGTATCTGCATCACGCGTGATCGCAGGCGTATGGGCAGACAACCCTGCACGGCCGAGCGGCTTTTGTAGGAGCGAGCTTGCTCGCGAAGGTGCGCGCGTCAGAGCTTGTTCGCGAGCAAGCTCGCTCCTACAGGTCAGCCGGCGCGCGGGGGAGTTGCCCACCTCCGCCAACCGCACAGTTCGCCACGCCCCACTGACACACGACAGCCTTACGAAAAATTTACCCTGTCAGACTGAAGAATCTGGTCTTTTCTTGGTCTGTAATTGCACGGGGCGCGGATGCGCCTTCCGTGGTCAAAGCGGCGCCGCCGGTACTGCCTGCCGGCCGCCGTCCTCTCTCAGGCAGGGAGAACCCGTAGACAATGAGCACTCCTGTCGTACTGATCACCGGCGCCGCCGGTGGCCTCGGAAAAGCCATCGCCAAACGTTTCGCCCAAAGTCACTGGCGCATCGCCGCGACCGACGTGGACAAGGCCGGCCTGCATGCGCTCAATGCCCAGGTACCGCTGGACGCCACCGCCGTCGGCGACCTGCGACGCGCCGACAACTGCCACAGCCTGGTTTCCGACATCCTCGCCCGCACCGGCCGCCTCGACGCCCTGGTGAACGCCGCCGGCGTCTGGCGCGAAGGCCCGGTGGAAGACTTCAACGAGGACGACTTCGACCTGGTGATGGGTGTGAACCTCAAGGCCGCCTTCTACATGTGCCAGGCGGCGACGCCGTACCTCAAGGAAAACCACGGCTGCATCGTCAACATCTCCAGCGACTCCGGCCGCCAGGCCTATCGCGGCTCCGCGGCCTACTGTGCGAGCAAGGCGGCGCTGACCATGCTCACCCGCACCCTGGCGCTGGAACTGGCCGAGGCGGGCGTGCGGGTCAACGCCATCTCCCCGGCGGACATCGCCACGCCGATGCTCGACTACCAGGCCGAGCGCTACGGCCAGGGCAACCCGGACAGCTACAAGCGCGCCCTGCTGAAGGATTATCCACAGGGCAAGGCATCGCGCTTCATCCGCCCGGAAGAAGTCGCCGAACTGGTCTGGTACCTGTGCAAGCCGGAATCCGAAGCCATCACCGGCGCGGACCTGGCGATCGACTTCGGCCTCTCCGCCGGACGCTGACCCGGCGCCAACACAACGGGCGGCCAGTGGCCGCCCGTTTTGCATCTGCCGATCCCCACTGGCGTCCACGGCCAATGAGCGGTATAGAAAAAACTGTGTCGCCAGCCCCACCCCGGTGCGTCCAGAGTGGGTCCTTTCTCCATCCGCCACAGAGAACAGCATGGAACCCGGCAACCACCAGCTCAGCATGACCGTCCTGATGACCCCCGACATGGCCAACTTCTCCGGCAATGTCCACGGCGGCACCCTGCTCAAGTACCTCGACGAAGTCGCCTATGCCTGCGCCAGCCGCTACGCCGGCCACTACGTGGTGACCCTGTCGGTGGACCAGGTGATCTTCCGCCAGCCGATCCACGTCGGCGAACTGGTCACCTTCCTCGCCTCGGTGAACTACACCGGGCGCACCTCGATGGAAATCGGCGTGAAGGTGGTCACCGAGAACATCCGCGAAAAGTCGGTGCGTCATACCAACAGCTGCTTCTTCACCATGGTGGCGCTGGACGACGGTCGCAACCCCATCGTCGTGCCGCCGCTGGAGCCGCAGACCAAGGACGAGAAACGTCGCTTCGCCCAGGCACAGCAGCGTAGGCAAATTCGCCAGGAACTGGAGCAGCGCTACAAGGCAATTCATGACGAATGACAAATAATCGCGACATTTCTTGATAAAAAATCTGTGTGTCGCGAAAAATATCTGTTGCGTCAACCAGTTACTCTTGCGTGAAAGCAATGTAGGAATCCATTCCAGCGCCTAGAGTTTTCGTACGCGGGTTTGCCCCCGTGATCCACCTTCGAGCAACCCGCGACCACCGGTTCAGGTTGCTCCCTGCGTGCCCGGAGCCCAGACCATGCATCACACTCCCCTGCTCACCACCCTCGCCGTCGGCTTCGTACTGGCCTTCGTCCTTGGTGCCCTGGCCAACCGCCTGCGCATTTCGCCGCTGGTGGGCTACCTGCTCGCCGGCGTGCTGGCCGGCCCCTTCACCCCCGGTTACGTCGCCGACCAGGCGCTGTCCGGCGAGATCGCCGAACTGGGCGTGATCCTGCTGATGTTCGGCGTCGGCCTGCACTTCTCGCTGAAGGACCTGCTGTCGGTCAAAGCCATCGCCATTCCCGGCGCGGTGGTGCAGATCGGCGTCGCCACGCTGCTCGGCATGGGCCTGGCCTGGACGATGGACTGGCAACTCGGCGCCGGCCTGGTGTTCGGCCTGGCGCTGTCGGTAGCCAGTACCGTGGTGCTGCTGCGCGCGCTGGAACAGCGCCAGCTGATCGACACCAAACGCGGCCGCATCGCCATCGGCTGGCTGATCGTCGAAGACCTGGCGATGGTCCTCACCCTGGTCCTGCTGCCGGCGCTGGCCGGCTCCCTGGGCGGCACGTCCGACGGTAACGAAGGCAGCGTGCTGCTGCCGATCCTGCTGACCCTGGGCAAGGTCGCCGCCTTCGTCGCGGTGATGATCCTCGGCGGCCGGCGCATCGTGCCCTGGGCCCTGGAGCGCGTGGCCAAGACCGGCTCGCGCGAACTGTTCACCCTGGCCGTACTGGCCATCGCCCTGGGCATCGCCTACGGCTCGGCGGTGATCTTCGGCGTGTCCTTCGCCCTCGGCGCCTTCTTCGCCGGGATGATCCTCAACGAGTCCGAGCTCAGCCACGAGGCGGCGGAGAACTCGCTGCCGCTGCGCGATGCCTTCGCCGTGCTGTTCTTCGTGTCCGTCGGCATGCTGTTCAACCCGGCCATCCTGATCCACGAGCCGCTGCCGGTGCTGGCCACCTTCCTGGTGATCGTGTTCGGCAAATCCGTGGCGGCATACATCATCGTGCGGCTGTTCGGCCATCCCAACAGCACCGCGCTGACCATCGCCGCGAGCCTGGCGCAGATCGGCGAGTTCTCCTTCATCCTGGTCGGCCTGGGCGTCAGCCTGCAGCTGCTGCCGGAGGCGGGCCGCGACCTGGTGCTGGCCGGTGCGATCCTGTCGATCCTGGTCAACCCACTGCTGTTCATCGCCATCGACCGCCTGCAGGCGCGCCAGGCGCAGAAGGCCGAAAGCGAGCCGGGCGTGGTGCAGGTGGAGGCCCCCGACCTGCCGCCACCGGTGCTGGAGCATGACCACGCGATCCTCATCGGCCACGGCCGGGTCGGCGCGCTGGTCAGCGAGCGCCTGCGCCAGGACAAGGTGCCGCTGGTGGTCATCGAGGACAAGCGCGAAAAAGCCGCCGAACTGCGCGAGTACGGCCTCTGCGTGGTGGTGGGCAACGCCGCCAATCCCGAGGTGCTGGTCCAGGCCAACATCGCCTCGGCGCGCTGGCTGCTGATCGCCATCCCCAACGGCTTCGAAGCCGGGACGATTGCCAGCCACGCGCGGGCGATCAACCCGGGCCTGGAGATCATCGCCCGCGCCCACTTCGACGCCGAGGTGGATTACCTGGAGCAGAACGGCGCCAACCTGGTGATCATGGGCGAACGGGAAATCGCCCGGGGGATGGTTGCGCGGGTTGAGCGTCAGGGTACTGAAGGGACCGTCAGCGACGAGCAGTTGCCGCAGTCGGCCTGAGGCACAACGCTTCTGAGGGATGCCCAGGCCGGTCATCGTGCCTGGGCGGGTTCGCGAGCAAGCTCGCTCCTACAGGTCAGGTCCGAGCCGCTTTTCGTAGGAGCGAGCTTGCTCGCGAACAGCCGTGGCACAAACCGTCACGGCTGCATCGCAATCACCCCAGCTTCACCGCCTCGAACTTCACCCGCGGATGGGCGATGCGGTCCTGGGCGCGCACCAGTTCCAGCTCGTAGCTGCCGCAGGCCTGGGTTTCCAGCAGCACTTCATGCACGGCCGCCGCGCAGAATTCGAAGGCGCTGCGCAGGTCGTCGCCCAGCAGCAGGCGAGCGAGGAACAGCCCGGAGGTCAGGTCGCCCACACCCACCGGCTGGCGCGGGAAGGCCAGCAGCGGACGGCGCAGGTGCCAGGTCTCGTCGAGAGTCACCAGCAGCATCTCGAAGGCGTCCGCCGGCTTGCCCGGGTAGTTCAGGTGCTTCACCAGGATCGCCTTCGGACCGCGCACCAGCAGGCCACGGGCCATCTCGGCGCAGTCTTCCAGGGAAGTCGGCTGGCGGCCGCAGAAGCTGTCCAGCTCCAGCTGGTTCGGACACAGGTAATCGGCCACGGCGGCGGCCTCGTGGAGCAGGAATTCGCCGACTTCCGGGGCAACGATGCAGCCCTTCTCCGGATGGCCCATCACCGGGTCGCACAGGTACACGGCGCGCGGATTGACCTCGCGGATGCGGCGCACCACTTCGAGGATCGAGCGGCCCTGCGCCGCGCTGCCCAGGTAGCCCGAGAGCACCGCGTCGCAGTTGCCCAGCTCGCCGATCGCGGCGATGCCGTCCACCAGCGCGGGAATCTGCTCCGGCGGCAGCACCTGGCCGGTCCAGTGGCCATACTGGGTATGGTTGGAGAACTGCACGGTGTTCAGCGGCCAGACGTTCACCCCGACGCGTCGCATGGGGAACTCGGCGGCGCTGTTGCCGGCGTGGCCGAAGACGACGTGGGACTGGATGGCGAGAACGTGGGGAGTACGCGGCATAACGGTGTCCTGCAACAGTAATGGCGCAGTATGGAGCGCAATTCACACCCTGTGAACATCCACCCCTCGCCGCCCGACGGCGGAGTGAGTAAGCTGGTGCGCCGACCCCGAGGAAGTAGAAGTGGACCTGGGCAATCTTTTCGTCTTCATGCTGGTTGTCGCGGCGGCCGCCTGGTGGTGGCGCACCCACGGCATCCGCGAGCGTGCGCTGGTCCTGGCCAAGCAGCACTGCGCGCGCGAGGGCGTGGAACTGCTCGACGAAGCCGTGGCCCTGCAACGCATTCGCCTGCGCCGGGATGGCCGCAACCACCTGCGCCTGGCCCGCGAGTACGGTTTCGAGTTCACCGCCACCGGTCAGGAACGTTACGCCGGCACCATCCGCATGTTCGGCCAGCACCTGGGCCGCATCGAGCTGGCGCCCTTCCGCATGGAGCCAGAGCCGCGCGCCACGGTTGCACCGGTCGCCACCTTCAACCCGGCGGACGACGAGATCGTCGACGCGGTGTTCGACGACACCCCGCCACCGCGTCCCAAGGCCGAGATCGTGCGCCTGGACGAATGGCGCCGCGCGCACCAGGACAAGAAAGTCAGCGACTAGAGCTGCGCGCGGATCTTCCGCCAGTCCTTCTCCACCGCCGCCGTCATCGCCCGCCGCAGCAACCGGCAACGCCCACGGTGCCAGAGCGAATGGCGCCGCTGCTGGTTACGCCGGCAGGCTTCGAACAGCCAGTCCGGATCGAAGCCATCCCACACTCCCGCCGTCACCCAGGTGTTCGACCAGACCACCGGTGCCACTTCCAGGCGATAGATGGCATCCAGCTCGTCCACGCTGAATCCGCTGATCGACAGGATGCCCGCGATGGCGGCGCGACCGCCTTCATCCAGTTCGGTGTCCAGCCAGAGCTCGGACAGCGCCAGCCAGACGGACTCGCGGGCCGGGTCGTTCATTCGTGGCCCAGCAGGAAGCGCGACACGCGCCCGGCGCTGTCATCGGGGAACTCCTGCATGAAGCAGTGCCCGCCATCGACGCATTGCGCGCTGACCGCCGGGTTGCTCGCGCACCAGCGCGCCGCGGCCTTGGGTACGAAGGGATAGGTGCGTTCGCCGAACAGCACCTGGGTCGGTGTCACCACCTTGTTCAGCGACGACCACAGGCGCTTGGGGAAGGAGGCGAAGATCTCCGCCTCGCGGCTGGGCCGGCATTTCAGCTCGACGCCGCCGTCCACCGTCTTCATCGCCTGCTCGACATAGGCCCACAGCGCCGCGTCGGTCCAGCCCTTGAAGATGCCCCGGCCATGCAGGCCGGCATACGCCGCCTCGCGGTCCGGCCACTGGCTGCGCCGCGCGCGGGCCTTCTGCACCATCGTGCGGCGCTTGTGCAGGCCGAGCACTTCGGAGAGCGCCATCACGCCGATCATCGCCGGGGTGAACAGCACCGGATCGAGCAGCACGGCGCGGCGGAACAGTTGCGGATGGCGCCCCAGGATCAGGCTGGTCAGCACACCGCCGAAGCTGTGGCCGCAGGCGTAGTGCGATACCTCGCCGAACCGCCCGCGTCCGGCCTCGAAGGCTTCCACCGCCATCTCGGCGTTGCGGTTCCAACCGTGGAAACGCCCGCCGTGGTCGCTATCGCCGTGCCCCTGGACATCGCACAGCCAGAGGTCGAAATCCTTCGCCAGCAGCGCGAGCAGCGGCTCATAGGCACGGCCGCAAAAGCCGTTGCCATGAAGAAAGTGCAACAGCGGCTTGCCGCTGGGCTCGCTGCGCCAACCGCGCAGGGTGAAACCGGCGGACCCTTCGTGGGTCCAGGACAACAACTGCATGGGCGCGTCTCCGTCAGGACGCCCGCAGTGTAACGAGGCGGCCGGGCGCCGAACCAGTGCGACAACATGCTATCGTCGCGATCCTAGCTCGACTTGCTTCGAACATGCCGCTTCCCCGCCCTCTTCGTCTCACCCTGATCAGCCTGCTCCTGCTGGCCGGCCTGCTGCTGTCGGCGTACTGGGCGGGCGAGCAGGCGCGGCACCGCGCATTGCTCGCCGAGGCGCAGGCGGCCGACGAACAGCTCGACCTCTACGCCAACTCCCTGCACACGCTGATCGAACGCTTCCGCAGCATTCCGGCGGTGCTCGCCCTCGATCCCGACCTGCGCCGTGCCCTGCAAGGCCCGGTGACCGGCGAATTGCAGCACCGGCTCAACCTCAAGCTGCAGGAAATCAACGGCGCGGCACGTTCCTCGACCCTGGAACTGCTGGACCACACCGGCCTCGCCGTGGCCGCCAGCAACTGGAACCTGCCGGTCAGCTACGTCGGCCACAACTACGGCTTCCGCCCCTACTTCCGCCAGACCATCGCCCAGGGCGCCGGACGTTTCTACGCGGTCGGCGTGACCAGCGGGATTCCCGGCTACTTCCTGTCCAACGCCCTGCGCGACGACGACGGCCGCTTCCTTGGCGCCATCGTGGTCAAGCTGGAGTTCCCCGACCTGGAGCGGCAGTGGAGCCAGACCCCGGACGTGGTGCTGGTGAGCGACAGCAAGGGCGTGGTGTTCCTCGCCAACCACCCGCGCTGGCGCTACCGCGAACTGCTGCCGCTGGACGCCGTGGCCCGCGCCGAGATGGCCGACACCCGCCAATACCACAAGCAGCCGCTCAGCGCGCTGCCGCACCGGACGCTGGAAACCCTCGGCGAGCACGCGCGCATGGTCCGCGTCGACGGCCAGGACATCAGCGGCGACTACCTCTGGCAATCGGTCGGGCTGCCGGAAGACGAGTGGACCCTGCACCTGCTGCGCAATCCCCACGGCGTGCAATCCGACGTCACCAGCGCGCGGTTGGCCGCCGCCGGCGCCTGGCTGGCGCTGGTGTTCCTGGTGCTCTGGCTGCAGCAACGCCGCCGCCTCGCGCGCCTGCGCCAGCGCAACCAGGAAGAACTGGAGCGTCTGGTCGAACAGCGCACCGCCGCCCTGCGCACCGCCCAGGACGGCCTGGTGCAGGCCGCCAAGCTGGCGGCGCTGGGGCAGATGTCCGCCGCGCTGGCCCACGAGATCAACCAGCCGCTCACCGCCCAGCGCATGCAACTGGCCAGCGTGCGCCTGCTGCTCGACGCCGGCCGCCAGGACGACGCCCGCACCGCGCTGCTGCGGGTGGATGAACTGCTGGAGCGCATGGCCGCGCTCACCGGCCACCTGAAGACCTTCGCCCGCAAGACCCCCGGCGGCCTGCGCGAGCGCATCGAACTCGGCCACGTGCTGGATCAGGCGCTACGCCTGCTCGCCGTGCGCATCCGCGATGAGCAGGTAGACATCCTCCAGCGCCTGGACGAACCGGCCTGGATACTGGGCGATGCGATCCGCCTGGAACAGGTGCTGGTCAACCTGCTGCGCAACGCCCTGGATGCGCTGGCGGACACCGAGCAGGCGCAGATCACCCTGAGCCTGCGCCGCGAGGGCGACCACTGGTGCCTGGAGGTGGCCGACAACGGTCCCGGCATCGATGAGGAAAACCTCGCCAGCGTCTTCGACCCCTTCTTCACCACCAAGCCGGTCGGCGAAGGACTGGGGCTCGGGCTGGCGGTATCCTACGGCATCGTCCACGAACTCGGCGGCCGCCTGAGCGCCGCCAACCAGCCCTCCGGCGGCGCGCTGTTCCGCCTGAGCCTGCCCGCCGCCCCCGAAGAAAACCGAGCATGAGCCAGACCATCCTCTTCGTCGACGACGAAGCCGCCATCCGCGACGCCGTGCAGCAATGGCTGCAACTCTCCGGCTTCAACGTACGCCTGTGCGGCAGCGCCGACGAGTGCCTGAAAAACGTGGCGCGCGAGCTGCCCGACGTGATCATCAGCGATGTGCGCATGCCCGGCACCGACGGCCTGGCCCTGCTCGAACGCCTGCAGCAGCTCGACCGCGACCTGCCGGTGATCATGGTCACCGGCCACGGCGACGTGCCGATGGCGGTACAGGCCATGCGCCAGGGCGCCTACGATTTCATCGAAAAGCCCTTCACCCCCGAACGCCTGCTCGACAGCCTGCGCCGCGCCCTGGAAAAGCGCCGGCTGGTGCAGGAGAACCGCCAGTTGCGCGAACAGGCGGCGCTCAAGGACCAGATCGAATCGCGCCTGCTCGGCGTATCGCGGCCGATGGAGTCCCTGCGCCGGCAGATCATGGCGCTGGCCGGCACGCCGGTGAATGTGCTGATCCGCGGCGACACCGGCAGCGGCAAGGAACTGGTCGCGCGCTGCCTGCACGACTTCGGTCCGCGCGCCGGCAAGCCCTTCGTCGCGCTGAACTGCGCGGCGATCCCCGAGCAACTGTTCGAAACCGAGCTGTTCGGCCACGAAAGCGGCGCCTTCACCGGCGCCCAGGGCAAACGCATCGGCAAGCTGGAGCATTCCAACGGCGGCAGCCTGTTCCTCGACGAGATCGAGAGCATGCCGCTGGCCCAGCAGGTGAAGCTGCTGCGCGTGCTGCAGGAACAGCAGCTGGAGCGCCTGGGCTCCAACCAGAGCATCAAGGTCGATTTGCGGGTGATCGCCGCGACCAAGCCGGACCTGCTCGAAGAAGCCCGCGCCGGACGCTTCCGCGAGGACCTGGTGTACCGCCTGAACGTCGCCGAGCTGCGCCTGCCGCCACTGCGCGAACGCCGCGAAGACATCCCGCTGCTGTTCGAGCACTACGCGCTACTGGCCAGCGAGAAATTCGCCCGCGAGGCCGCGCCGCTCTCCGCCACCGAACTGGCCCGTCTGCTCGCCCACGACTGGCCGGGCAACGTGCGCGAACTGGCCAACGCCGCCGAACGCCACGTACTGGGCCTGGACCGCGATGACACGCCCGTCGAGCCCGCCGGCAACGGCCTGTTCGAACGCATGGAAGCCTACGAGGCGCAGTGCATCCGCCAGGCGCTGGGCCAGTGCAAGGGCGACATCAAGGCGGTGATGGAACTGCTCGGCCTGCCACGCCGCACCCTCAACGAGAAGATGCAGCGCCACGGGCTGAGCCGTGGGGATTACCTGGGCGAGGACTGAGCCGGCTGCTCGGCGAAGAACCAGCCGGCGCACCAGCGTGCCAGCGGCCAGAGCAGCACCAGCAGCAGGATCGCCGGCGGCAGCAGGTAAAGCGGCAGGCTGCTGGCGTTCAGCGAGCTGTAGGCGGCGAGCGCCACCAGGACCGAAACCAGCACGATCGCTATCGCCCACATCGCCAGCAGCACCAGCGCGCAGGCCAGCACCCGGCCGGCGGCGAAGCGTGAAACCTGCGACGGCAGGCGCGTCCGCACAGCCGTCATGACGATGGCGAAGGGCAATACGCAGCTCGACAGCATGAGCACCGATTGCCAACCATCCGCGCCGCTATACAGATAGAGCGCGCCATAGCTGAGCCCGGCGAGCAGCTTGTAGGTCATCGCGGTGAAGCCGAGCGCCACGCCCAGCGACACCTGCCAGGAGGACAGGGCGAGGGTTTGTCCCGGCGCCAACCGCTCGGAGCGCGGGCGTGCGAGACGCAGCACCAGCCAGAGCGGCAACAGGCAACCCAGGGTCAGGTTGATCAGCGAGCTGGCCTGGCCGTAGAAGACCATCCACAGGGTCCGGGTGTCCTGCTCGAAAGCCCACTGGTAGAAGGACACGCTCAGGTAGGACACCGCCGTGCCGACGACCAGGGTGGTGATCAGATAGGCCGCGCCGAAGCCCACCAACAGCCCGGCCAGCGGCTGGAATCGCGCAATGCCGTGGCGCTCACGCTGGTAATGGACCAGCAACAGGACCGCCGCCGAATAGAAGAGCAGCCCGCCAAGCCAGTTGGCCAGCATCGTCGGCAGATACTGCGGCAGGCGCTCGCGGTAATTGCCCAGGTCGCCGATCCACTGCACGGCATTGCTGCCGAAGAACACCAGCGCCGCCGCCACTATCATCGCGGCGACGAACAGCAGAGGCTGGCTGCCGGCCGGCGTCGCAACGGCAGTGGGAGCAGTCAGGGGAGCATGGGGTGTGGCGAAGGGGTTATCGGTGGCCATCTCGGCATCCTTGTCGAATCCGGCCGTTGGCGCGGAATACCCAAGCCTATCAGCCCGGCCCACCGATATCTGCCAGGCATAAAAAAAGACCGCTGAAAACAGCGGCCTTGAGACAGACGTCGATTCGGAGCAATCACATATCGGCGTCGGGAAGATTGCCGGCATTGGCCGGGAACAGCAGCCCCGAAGGAAGCGCTGTTGAGTCAAGTATATTGACCTATCAGACAGGAATACAGGCCAATGCCAAGGAAAGACTGTTACAACTTCTGTAATAGACGTATTCCGCAGGCAAAAAAACGCCGCATCTCGTATGCGGCGCAAGGCATTGAGAAGTCCGGCTCACGCACCGGGCTTCCCGGGGGAAGTGGCCGATCAGGAATCGGCGTCGCTGTCGGCAGTGGCCTTGGCGGTCTGTTCGGCGGACTGGGCCTGCTGCTGGGCAATCGCTGCTTCGTTGGCCTTGACCATCTTGTCGGTCATCAGGCGCGATTCTTCGGCGAAGCTCAGCTGGGTGAAGGACAGCGAGCAAACGGACAGCAGGGCAGCAATATAAAACGAACGGGACATGACGGTGATCCTTTCTGAACACCCGATTGGTCGGGGTTGGAGAAAGGTTACGGCGCAACAGTCGGGCGAAAAATAGCTAGCTAACCAACAAAGCATTGCCTAAAAAGCAACAATCCGCGCCGATCGTCCGAGAACACCGATATAGAGCGGCTGCGACGATCCGCCACGCCAGCGCCCAACGTCAGAGATGGCCTTATGCCCAGTTGACGGGATCGTTGAGCGCTGCTTCGTCGTCCTGGAAGACCCTGGGCAGCTCCGCCTTGAGGAACTCCACCCAGGTACGGATCTTCGCATCGAGAAAGCGCCGCGACGGGTACAGCGCATAGATCTGCCGCACGTGCAGGCTGTGCCGGGGCAGCACCCGCACCAGCGAACGCTTGCGCAGGGCGGGCGCGGCGACGTAGCTGGGCAGCAGGCAGATGCCCATGCCGGCGGCGGCGGCGCCGGTCAGCGCCTCGGCGACGTTGACCATGAAGGTATCGCGCGGGCGGATCACGCTTTCCTCGTTGCCCTCCTCGAAGGCCCAGCCCTCGGGGAAGGTCGGGTCCTGCAGGCGCAGGCACTGGTGCTGGTGCAGGTCGGCGACGCTGGTCGGGGTGCCGCGCCGCTTGAGGTACTCGGGGCTGGCGCAGAGCACGCTGTAGATGGTGCCCAGGGTCTGGGCGACGAACTCGGAGTCGGGTAGCTCGCGGTCGCGGGTGATCACCACGTCCTGGCCTTCCTCGAGGATGTCCGGCTGGCGCTGGGCCAGGGTCAGCTCGATGTAGACCTCGGGGAAGGACTCGCAGTAGCGCGAGATCAGCGGGATCAGGTGCTGCTGGCCGAGGCCGGTGAGCGAGTGCACACGCAGGCGGCCGCGCGGATTGAGGTGCGCGCCGCTGGCTTCGGCCTGGGCTTCGTCGACATCGGCGAGGATTTCCCGGCAGCGCAGCAGGTAGCGCTCGCCGGTTTCGGTCAGCGCCAGGCGCCTTGTGGTGCGGTGCAACAGACGTGCTTCGAGCTGGGCTTCGAGGTCGGAGACCACGCGCGAGACCTGGGCTGTGGATAACCCCAGGGCGTTGGCGGCGGCGGTGAAACTGCCGGCATCCACCACCCGGACGAAGGCCCGCATCGCGTGAAGTACGTCCATGATTCCCCCTGCTTATCCATCTTTGTAGGAGGCGACGACAATTGTTGTCCGCGCCGCAAAACTGAATCGCAGTATAGGGTCGTTTTTTACCGATTGTTACCACGTATAGTGCCGGCCAAGTCGCTGCAGCGACGGTGGGCATACCAGGCTCATCGTACGGCCGTCGATACACCAATCGACGGCCCTCTCCCCCGCGCATACCTGGCTGCAGCGGCTGACTTTTTCTCCAGGGGCGGTCATCTTCGGATGGCCGCCCTTTTTCGTTTTTGGCCATAGCATCGGAGTCGAGCCGGATTGTAGGAGCGAGCTTGCTCGCGAACCGCCCAGCGTCGGAGCAGCCGGCGATCCCGTTCGCGAGCAAGCTCGCTCCTACGAAAAGCCAATCAGCGCGGCAGCGGGTAGAGGCGCTCGTCGAACTGCTCCAGGCGCACGAACTCCAGCGGCTGGTCGCTCTCCAGGTTCTGCAGTCGGTCCTGGTACTGGCGCAGGAAGTCCACGCGCGCCTCGTTGCTGATGTAGGGCACGTGCCAGGCGACGAAGGGCGGCAGCACGCTCATGCCGGTGTAGGCCAGGGTGCCACGCAGGATCGGCCGCAGCATGTCTTCCAGCGGGCCGTGGATGGCGCCATCACCGAACATGTGGTCGCGGCCGCCGAGGGTCACGCTGACCAGGGCCTTCTTGCCGGTCAGGCCGCCCTGGTCGTAGAAGCGCTTGCCGCCATAGCAGATGCCCGAGACCAGCACGCGGTCGAACCAGCCCTTGAGGATGGCCGGCGCGGAGAACCAGTAGATCGGGAAGTTGAAGATCACCAGGTCCGCCCAGAGCAGCTTGTCCAGCTCGGCCTGGATGTCGGCGGCGATGGTCCTGGCCTTGGCGCCTTCGCGCTGCTCCAGGGCGTAGACCAGGTAGTCGGGGTTGGCGCGGGCGCCGAAGTCGGCGGCGCTGGCCACCGGGTTCCAGTTCATCGCGTAGAGGTCGGAGACCTGCACCTCGTGGCCCTGGCCGCGCAGGGTTTCCTCGGCGAGCTGGTACAGCGCGGTGCTGAAGGATTGCGGTTCGTTGTGGGCGTGGACGATCAGTACGTTCATGTGGATTCCTGACAATTCGGTGAGCGGAACTGCCCTCACCCCAGCCCTCTCCTGGTGGGAGAGGGGGTCTGTTTAAAGCTGGATGGCCTTGAGCTCGACGAACTCGTGCAAGCCCTGCTCGCCCCATTCGCGGCCGTTGCCGGACTGCTTGTAGCCGCCGAACGGCGCACGGTAGTTGAACGCACCGCCGTTGACGAAGCATTGGCCGGCGCGCATCTGCCGGGCGAGTCGCAGGCCATCTTCGCGGTCGCCCGCCCACACGGCGCTGGACAGGCCGAACGGCGAATCGTTGGCGATGGCGATCGCCTCGGCCTCATCGGCGTAGGGAATCAGACACAGCACCGGGCCGAAGATTTCCTCGCGGGCGATGCGCATCTGGTTGTTCACGCCGGCAAAGATCGTCGGCTGCACGTAGTGGCCGCGCTCCAGATGGACGGGACGTTCGGCGCCGCCGCATACCAGCTGTGCGCCCTCCTCCTGGCCGACGCGGATGTAATCCAGCACGGTGCGGCGCTGGCCACCCGAGCACATCGGACCGAGGAAGCTGTCGGCGTCCAGCGGGTCACCCATCTTCAGCGCCAGGGTTTCCGCGCGGGCGATTTCCACGGCTTCGTCGTAGCGGCTGGCGGGCAGCAGCATGCGGGTCAGCGCGGTGCAGGTCTGCCCGGAGTTGATCATCACGTCCTGCACGCCGTGGCGCACGGCGGCGGCCAGGTCGGCATCGGCGGTGATCAGGAAGGGCGACTTGCCGCCCAGCTCCAGGCACACGCGCTTGACCGTCGGCGCCGCGGCTTTGGAGACCTTGATGCCCGCACCGGTGGAGCCGGTGAAGGACACCATGTCCACGTCCGGGTGCCGCGCCAGGGCTTCGCCGACCTTGGAGCCGGGGCCGCTGACCAGGTTGAACACGCCGGCCGGCAGGCCGATGGCGTGGATCATGTCGGCCAGCAGGAAGGCATGCAGCGGGGTGTCCTGGCTCGGCTTGACCACCACGGTGCAGCCGGCGGCGAGGGCCGGGGCCAGCTTGCCGATCAACTGGTGCAGCGGGTAGTTCCAGGGGTTGATGAAGGCGCAGACGCCCACCGCTTCCTTCACCACCAGCGAGTTGCCGACCTCGCGCACCTCGTCCATGTGCGCGGCCATCGCGGCGTAGCTTTCCAGGCCCTCGATCGGTCCGTCGACCTGCACCATCCGGCACCACTGGATGGGCATGCCCAGCTCGGCGGTGATCAGCGCGGCCATCTCGTCGGCACGGTTCTTCAGTTGCTCGGCAAGGGCGCGGATGTAACCCGCGCGCACCTGGGATGGCGTCTGCGACCAGGCCGGGAAGGCGCGGCGCGCGGCGTCCACCGCGCGGTTCACGTCGCCTTCACCGCCCAGCGGCACGCGGCCGACCGTTTCCTCGGTGGCCGGGTTCTGCACCTCGGCCAGGCCCTGCCCCTGCGGTGCCAGCCAGGTGCCGTCGATGTAGAGCTGTGTACGCTCACGCATAGCGTTTTTCCTTCAGCAGTTCGGCGGCGCACAGGGCGATGCGGCGGCAGGCTTCGCGCAGTGGTTCGGCGCCGAGCACCAGGCCGAGGCGGATGTGCCCGGCGGCGCTGGGGCCGAAGGCTTCGCCGGCCAGCACGGAGACGCCGTGGCGATCCAGCAGCAGGTTGGAGAAATCCTGGGCGGAAAGCCCGGTGGCGCGGATATCCACCATCACGAACATGCCGCCGTCCGGGCGCAGGGCGCGCACGCCAACGCAATCGGCGAGGCAGTCGAGCACCAGGTCGCGGCGCTGGCGGTAGGCCTCGCGCATGGCTTCCAGTTCCGGCAGCTTGGCCTCCAGCGCGGTGCAGGCGGCGTCCTGGATGAAGTCCGGCGAGCCGTAGAGCATGCACAGGGCGAGGTTTTCCAGGTGCGCGCAGAGTTCCTGCGGGCCAACCACCCAGCCCACGCGCCAGCCGGTCATGGCGTGGGATTTCGACAGGCTGTTGAGGGTCGCGGTGCGCTCGGCCATGCCCGGCAGGCTGGCGGGGCTGATGTGCTCGCCGTCGAACAGCAGCTCGCTGTAGACCTCATCGGAAATCATCCACAGGTCGTGGCTTATGCACAGCTCGGCCAGCTTCTCCCAAGTGGCGCGCGGCAGGCTGGCGCCGGAGGGGTTGTGCGGGCTGTTGATGGCCAGGGCGCGGGTGCGCGGGGTGATCAGCGCGGCGACGTCCTCGGCCTGCACGCGGAAGCCGTGCTCGGAACGCACCGACACCGGGATGACCTTGGCGCCGCAGGCGCCGAACACCGCCTCGTAGGTGACGTACATCGGCTCGGCGACGATCACCTCGTCACCCGGGTTGAGCACGCACTGCGCCACGGCATACAGCGCGCACTGGGCGCCGGCCAGCACCACCACTTCATCGGCGGTCACGGCCTGGCCGCTGCGCTGGGTGTGGCGGCGGGCGATGGCTTCGCGCAGCGAACGCTTGCCACGTACATCGGCGTAATGGGTATTGCCAGCCAGCAGGCTGTCGATGGCCGACTGCACGATGGGTACCGGGGTGTCGAAGTCCGGGTCGCCCACCGACAGCAGCAGGATGTCGTCGCCCTGCTCCAGGCGCGCCAGGGCGCGGTAGTGGATGTCCCAGGCGGCGGCGCCGTCGCCGGCGATGCGTTGGGTGAAGTTCGAGTAGCGCATGCTGTGCTTCCTTCAAGGTTCCGGAGCCCGTGGGCTCCGGCGGGTGCAACGGGTCCTACTGGGCGCAGGCGTGTTTCAGCTCGATCAGGGTGACGCCCGGATGGGCGAAGCCTTCGCGCAGGTCGCGCTCCAGTTCGTCCAGGCTCTGCGGCTGGCGCATCTCGCAACCATAGGCGCGGCCGAGCAGGGCGAAGTCCGGGTTGCGCGGCAGGACGCCGATGGGCTCGATGTCCAGGCCGATCATGTCGTCGCGGATCTGCCCCAGCGCATCGTTGTTCCACAGCAGCACCACCAGCGGGCTGTCCAGCTCCTCGGTGGCGGTGGCCAGTTCCTGCGCGGTGTAGAGGAAGCCGCCGTCACCGACCAGCACCAGGCCGGGGCGCTCCGGCGCGCCGAACTTGGCGCCGATGCCGGCCGGCACGCCGTAGCCGAGGGTGCCGTAGCCGGTGGGGTGCAGCCAGCCGCGCGGCGCCTTGCTCGGGTAGAGGTAGTTGCCGCTGTAGGCCAGCTGGGTCATGTCGCTGGCGATGAAGGCGTTGTCCGGCAGGGCCTTGGCGATGCGCTCCAGGATCGACTTGTGGATAAGTTGCAGCGGCGCGTGGCCGCCGTCGATCTGCGCGCGCAGCTCGGCGATCCGCGACTGCGCCTTGGCGGCGTCACGGGTAGCACTCGGCAGCGCGGCGAGCAGCGCTTCGGCGGTGGCCTTGGAGTCGCCCAGCAGCGCCACGGCGCTCGGGTAGAAGTCGTTGAACTTGCGCGAGTCGACATCGACGCGGATCACCTCGCCGGTGACCGGCAGGCGGTCGCGCCAGAAGTCGGTGTCGGCCATTTCGGTGCCGATGGCCAGGACCACGTCGGCCTCGGCGATCATGTCCCAACCGGCCTGGGTGCACAGGGTGGCGCCGGCGGACAGCGGCGCTTCCGGAGCCAGCAGGCCCTTGCCGGCGACGCTGGTGAACAGCGGCGCGGCCAGGCGCTCGCTCAGCGCGGCCAGGGCATCGGCGGCATGCAGCGCGCCGCCGCCGGCGATGATCATCGGACGCTGGGCGGCCTTGAGTTTATCCACAGCCTGCTTCAGCGCATCGGCGCTGGGCCGGCCACGGCCGGCGCGGCGTACGACTTCTTGGGTCCAGTCGCGGGCGATGGGCGCGGCGAGCACGTCCAGCGGCACGGAGATGTGCACCGGGCGCGGACGCTCGCTGTCGAACACGGCGTAGGCGCGGGCGATCAGTTCGGGCAGGTCTTCCGGGGTCAGCGCCACGGCGGAGAATGCGGTGATCGGCGCGGTCATGGCGCGCTGGTCCTGGGTCTCGTGCAGGCAGCCCCAGCCCTTGCCCAGGCTGGCGGTGTGGTTGACGCTGGAAATCACCAGCATCGGGATGGAGTCGGCGTAGGCCTGGCCGATGGCGGTGGCGGCGTTGGTCACGCCGGGGCCGGTGATGATGAAGGCTACGCCCGGCTTGCCGCTGACGCGCGCATAGCCGTCGGCCATGAAGCCGGCGCCCTGTTCGTGACGGGTCAGCACGTGGCGGATGCCGCTGCCGGGCAGGCCACGGTAGAGCTCCAGGGTGTGCACACCGGGAATGCCGAACACGGTGTCGACGCCGTAGTTGGCCAGCAGGCGGACCAGGGCCTGGCCGCCGGTGAGGTTCTTGTTCTCTTGCATGAGGTTGCTCCCCAAGGCTATGGCAGGACCTTGTAGGAGCGAGCTTGCTCGCGAACCAGACCCCGCTGCGGGGGTTCGTTCGCGAGCAAGCTCGCTCCTACAGGCATGACGAAATCATTCGGCGGTGCGGATCAGCGCATCCACCGCCACAGCGCCTTCGGCGTCCGCCAGCAGTGGGTTCACATCCAGTTCCAGCAGGTTGTCCACGTGCTCGCAGGCGTAGTCGGCGACCGCGCGGATGGCTTCCACCAGCGCCTCCAGGTTCACCGCCGGGCGGCCGCGGAAACCGGTGAGCAGCGGCGCGCTGCGCAGGCCCAGCAGGGCGTCGCGGATCGCCGCGTCGGTGGTCGGCAGCAGCAGGCTGCGGCTGTCCTTGAGCAGCTCGACGAGGATGCCGCCGGCGCCCAGCACCAGCGCCAGGCCGAAGCCGTTCTCGCGCTTGATGCCGACGATCAGCTCGGCCAGTGGCGGATTGGCCATGCGCTCCAGCAGCACCTGGTCGAAGGGCACGCCGGGGGCGTGGCGGGCAATGTTCTCGCGCATGTCGAACAACGCGGCTTCCAGCGCCGCCTCGTTGCGCAGGTTGAGCGCCACGCCGCCAGCCTCGGTCTTGTGCGGCAGCTGCGCGCTGACCACTTTCAGCGCCAGCGGGAAGCCGACGTCGGCAGACGCCTCGCGCGCCTGGGTCGGCGTGCTCAGCGCGGCGCGCGGCAGCGGCAGGCCGAAGGGCTTCAGCGCCTGCTTGGAATTCCACTCGTCGAGCAGCCGGCCTTCGCTGTCCAGCGCCTGCGGGCAGAGCGGCACCAGCGCGGCTTCGCCACGGGCCAGCAGCGTTTCGCGGCGCTGGCGGTAGTGGGCGATGCGGCCCCAGGCGGCGAGGCCGTCTTCCACGCCTTGCAGCGCGGCGACGCCGTGGGAATGCAGCAGTTCGCGGGCGTGCTTGGGCAGCAGCTCCGGCAGCGCGGAGGCGATGAAGCCAACCTTGTCGTGGCGCTCCAGTGCAGCGCAGTAAAGCTCCAGCAGCAGGTCGCACTGCGGGCGCTCGCCGGTTTCCTCGCCGGGGTAGTCCAGCACCAGCAGGGCGGCATCGGCCGGGGTCTGCAGGGCACTGTCGAGCATGCGCTCGAGCGCCGGGCCGTCGCCCCAGATGGCGGTGGTGAAGTCCAGCGGGTTGGCGATATTGGCGTAGTCCGGCAGCACCTCGGCCAGTTCGGCGCGCTGCGCATCGACCAGCTTCGGCAGGCTCAGGCCGTTGCGCTCGGCGTAGTCGGCGATCAGCCCGGCGTCGCCACCGGAGCAGGCCAGCGCGGCGAGGCTGGGGCCGGCCGGCAGGTTGCCGCAGGCGGCCGCCTTGAGGGTTTCGATGAAGCTCACCGGGCCGCTGACGCGGATCACCCCGAGACGGTCGAACAGCGTGTCGTACAGCGCGTCGGAGCCGGCCAGGGAGCTGGTGTGGCTGAGCGCGAGCTCGGCGCCGATCTCGGAGACGCCGGTCTTCAGGGCGATCACCGGGATGCCTTTCTGCAGCGCCTTGAAGGCCGCGCGGGCGAAGCCGGGGACGTTCTTCAAACCTTCCAGGTGCAGGCCGATGGCGGTGACGCGCGGCTCGTCGAGCAGCACGTCCATCAGTTCGGCGACTCCCAGTTGCGCCTGGTTGCCCACCGAGGCCATGTAGGCGATGGGCAGCGAGCGGTCGCTCATGGACAGGTTGTAGGCGAAGTTGCCGCTCTGGGTCAGCACGGCCACGCCCTTCTCCACCAGGTGCCCGCCGTGGGCTACCGGCCAGAGCGCTGCGCCGTGCAGGTAATCGAGCAGGCCGTAGCAGTTGGGGCCGAGCAGGGCCATGTCGCCGGCGCTGGCGAGCAGGCGGCGCTGCAGAACCTCGCCCTCGGCGCCGGTCTCGGCGAAGCCGGAGGCGTAGCAGATGGCGCCGCCGGCGTCTTTCGCGGCCAGTTCGGCCACGGCCTGTACGGTCAGGTCGCGGTTGGTGGCGACGAACACCGCGTCCGGCCCTTCGGGCAGTTCGGCGATGCTGCGCACGCAGGGCACGCCTTCGAGTTCGTCGTATTGCGGGTTGACCAGCCACATCGCACCCGGGAAGCCGCCTTCGGCGCAGCGCTGGAGCGCGCGCGCCATGCTGCGGCCGCCGATGAAGGCCAGGTGCCGGGGCGCCAGCAGGCGCTGGAGGTTTTCTCTTTTCATGTCATGTCTCGGCAGAATTTATCCCTCACCCCCACCCCCTCTCCCGGAGGGAGAGGGGAGCGAAGGATCAGCGCAGCAGCGGGCGCAGCAGTTCGCGGGAAATGATGTGGCGCTGGATTTCCGAGGTGCCTTCCCAGATGCGCTCGATACGCGCGTTGCGCCAGATGCGTTCCACCGGACCTTCGTCCATCAGGCCCATGCCGCCGAAGATCTGCACGGTCTCGTCGGCGACCTTGCCCAGCACCTCGCTGGCGAACAGCTTGGCCATGCCGGCCTCGCCGTCGGTCATGCTGCCGCGGTCCATCTTCCAGGCGGTGTGCAGGGTCATCAGCTCGGCGGCGCGGATCTGCGTGGCCATGTCGGCGAGCTTGAAGGAGATGCCCTGGTAGCTGCCGATGGCCGCACCGAACTGCTTGCGGTCGGCCGACCACTGCAGCGCCAGGTCCAGCGCGCGCTGGGCCTGGCCGACGCAGTTGGCGGCGACCATCACGCGGCCGGCGGTGAGCCAGGCGTTGGCCACTTCCCAGCCCTTGTCGACTTCGCCGAGGACCTTGGAAGCCGGCACGCGGCAGTCGTCGAAGAAGATTTCGTAGGTGTGGTAGCCCTTGTTGCTCACGCATTTCGGGCCACGGCGCACGGTCATGCCGGCGGTGCCCTTGTCCACCAGGAAGGCGGTCACGGCGTTGCGCTTCTTGCCGTTGCGCTCGAAGGTGTCGGTGACCGCGAAGACGATGGCGAAGTCGGCGTGGCCGGCGTGGCTGATGAAGTGCTTGGAGCCGTTGATCACGAAGTCCTCGCCGTCACGCACGGCGCGGGTCTTGATCGAGTTGGCGTCGGAACCGGCGCCCGGCTCGGTGAGGGCGAAGCAGTCGATCTTCTCGCCCTGCACCACCGGCAGCAGGTAGTCCTGGATCTGCTGGCCCTTGCAGGCCATGAGGATCTTCGAGGGACGCGCGACGAACACGTGCAGCGCCCAGGAGACCTTGGACAGTTCGCGCTCGACCAGCGCCTGGGACAGGTAGTCCAGGCCGCCGCCGCCGACTTCCTCGGGCATGTTGAAGGCGTAGAAGCCGGCCGCCAGGGCCTTGCCGCGAATCTTCGCGGCCAGTTCCGGGGACACCGCGTCGGCGCGGTCCACTTCTTCCTCGTAGGGCAGCAGCTCTTTCTCGACGAAAGCCTTGACCGCCTCGACGAGCATTTCCTGTTCCTGGGTCAGTTGGAAATCCATCACATCACCTGCAGCCGTCAGCGGCCTTTGAATTGGGGGGAGCGTTTCTCGGCCACGGCGCGCAGCGCCTCGGCGGCATCTTCACTGCGGCCACAGAGCAGCCCGGCGGCCTGTTCGGCTTCCAGTTGCTGGGCCAGGGTGCGGGCGGCGCCGTCGCGCATCAGGCGCTTGGTCTGGGCGAAGGCGAAGGTCGGGCCGGCAGCCAGGCGCGCGGCGAATTCGCCGATCTGGGCCTGCAGCTGATCGTCGGCGACCACTTCGCCGACCAGGCCGGCATTCAGCGCGCGCTCGGCGTTCCACAGCTCGTCGAGGAACAGCAGGCGCTTGGCCGCTTCGCCGCCGATCAGGCGCGGCAGGTGCCAGCTGGCGCCGGCGTCCGGGCAGTAGGCCATGCCGGTGTAGCCGGCCTTGAAGCGCGCGGAGGCGCCGGCGATGCGGAAGTCGCAGCACAAGGCCAGGTCCATCCCGGCGCCGACGGCGGTGCCGTTGACGGCGGCGATGGTCGGCTTGTCCAGGCCGTGCAGGCGACGCATCAGGGCGTGAGCGGTTTCGGTCCAGCCGTAGGTTTCCAGCTCGCCACGGGCTTCGGCCTCGGCCCATTCGGCGAGGTCGGCGCCGGCGCAGAAGCTGCGGCCTTCGCCGCCGAGCACGATGACGCGTACGGCTTCGTCGGCCTCAAAGGCGTCGAGCAGGGCCAGCAGATTCCTGAGCGTGGGGACGTCGAGCGCGTTGCGCTGCTCGGGGCGGTTCAGGGTGATCCAGGCGATACCGTCCTGGACCCGGCTGAGCGGGGATGGCTGAGTCATGCTGCCCTCGTTCTTGTAGTCGATTGTGTTGAGGCGTTGGACCAATACTAAACAAGTGTTCAGCAAGACGGCAATCCACCCGAAAGGGTGGCTTGTAACGGCCTGCGGACTAGCGGGAACGCCGCGCGGCGCGGGGGCTGCCGGAGTTCGGAGGGCAATCGGGGGAGCGCTTGTTACAACTTCGAACAATCGCGGAGGACGGCGCGGCGAAGGGGCACCGCGCGGGGTCAGTCCTGGCTGTGCACCACGACCAGCAGTTCGGCCTGCTCGTCGCCCAGGGAGCGCAGGCGGTGCGGTTTCTGCGCGTTGAAGTGCAGCGCGTCACCGGTTTCCAGGGTCAGGCGTTCGGACATGAAGTCCACCTCCACCCGTCCCCGGTGGACGAAGATGAACTCCTCGCCCAGGTGTTCCTTGAAGGTCGAGTGGCTGAAGTCGGCCGGCGGATAGACGATGAACGGCAATAGCGCGCGGTCGCCGATCTGCCGGGCCAGCGACGCATAGGCCGGGCCTTCGTCGTCGCGCGCCAGCGACTGGCGCTCGCCGCTGCGCACCAGGCTGTAGCCCTCGGCGGAGCCGCTTTCCTCGGCGAACAGTTCTTCCACCTGGACATTGAGCGCCTTCGACAGCTTGAGCGCCGTGGCAATCGACGGTGTGCTCAGGCCGCGCTCGACCTTGGACAGGTAGCTCTTGGTCATGCCGGTCTTCTCGGCCAGCGTCTCCAGGGTGATCCCCAGTTTCTTTCTCAGCAATTTCAATCGCATGGACATGCAGAACGCCCCTTGGCGTCGGTGCGGAAACTTTTCTCTTGCTAATGACACATTGTGTCATTTAGCTTGATCTGTGTCATTGCAACGTAACCGAAATGACCGCGAGCCCCACTCGCGTCCACCCCGAACAGAGGAAGACTCTCATGGCAACTACCATGCACCTCCCCAAGAACCAGCTGATCCAGCACGCCGAACGACAGATGCAGGCCAGCCTGTCGGATAATACGTGGACTGCCCGGCAAAAACTGGCCCTGACCTGCCGGATTCTCTTCGACGGCGGCCACGACTCCGGCCTGGCCGGGCAGATCACCTGTCGCGCGGAACAGCCCGGCACCTACTACACCCAGCGCCTGGGGCTGGGCTTCGACGAGATTTCCGCAGGCAACCTGCTGCTGGTCGACGAAGACCTCAAGGTGCTCCAGGGCCAGGGCATGGCCAACCCGGCCAACCGCTTCCACAGCTGGGTGTACCGCGCCCGCCCGGACGTCAACTGCATCATCCACACCCACCCGCTGCACGCCGCCGCGCTGTCGATGCTGGAAGTGCCGCTGGCAGTGTCGCACATGGACCTCTGCCCGCTGTTCGACGACTGCGCCTTCCTCAAGGACTGGCCGGGGGTGCCGGTGGGCAACGAGGAAGGCGAGATCATCTCCGCCGCCCTGGGTGACAAGCGCGCCATCCTGCTCTCCCACCACGGCCTGCTGGTAACCGGTTCGAGCATCGAGGAAGCCTGCGTGGTGGCGATGCTGTTCGAGCGCGCCGCGAAGATGCAGTTGCTGGCGATGGCCGCCGGCGAGATCAAGCCGATTCCGCCGGCGTTGGGCAAGGAAGCGCACGACTGGATTTCCACGCCCAAGCGCCACGGCGCCGCCTTCAGCTACTACGCCCGGCGCAGCCTGCGCGAGCACGGCGAATGCCTGAGCTGACCGGCCTCCCACTCCGATAACTACAACGCCACTTATCCATAAGTGCCCCAGGTGCAACCATGTCCTCAACCACCCTCCACGGCATCATCGGCTATACCATCACTCCCTTCGGCCCCGACGGCGCGCTCGACCTGCCGGCGCTCGGCCGTTCCATCGAACGACTGCTCGCCGGCGGCGTACATGCCATCGCCCCGCTGGGCAGTACCGGCGAAGGCGCCTACCTCAGCGACCCGGAATGGGACGCGGTGGTGGAGTTCAGCCTGAAGACCATCGCCGGCCGCATCCCCACCATCGTCAGCGTGTCCGACCTGACCACCGCCCGCACGGTGCGCCGCGCGCGTTTTGCCGAACGCCTCGGCGCCACCGCGGTGATGGTGCTGCCGGTGTCCTACTGGAAGCTCAACGAAGAGGAAATCCTCGCCCACTACCGCGCGGTCGGCGAGGCGATCGGTATTCCGGTGATGCTCTACAACAACCCCGGCACCAGCGGTACCGACCTGCCAGTGGAGCTGATCCTGCGGATCGTCAACGAAGTGGAGAACGTCACCATGGTCAAGGAGAGCACCGGCGACATCCAGCGCATGCACCGCCTGCGCCTGCTCTCGGGCGGCCAGGTGGCGTTCTACAACGGCTGCAACCCGCTGGCGCTGGAAGCGCTGGTGGCCGGGGCGAAAGGCTGGTGCACGGCGGCGCCGAACCTCATCCCGCAGCACAACCGCACGTTGTACGAAGCGGTGCAGGAAGGACGCATGGAGGATGCGCGGGAGTCGTTCTATCGCCAGTTGGCGGTGCTGGACTACATCACCCGCCGTGGCCTGCCGACCACCATCAAGGCCGGGTTGCGCATGGCCGGCCTGGAGGTTGGCGTACCACGCCTGCCGTTGCAGGAACTGGACGGCGACGGCCAGCGCTATCTGCAGGGACTGCTGACAGCGCTGCAATGAGGCATGACTGCCCCGCCCGCGCCGGCCGCGGGCGGGGCCCTTGCCCATTCAGCTCACGCTCAACGCCGCCTCGCTGACCACCTGCGGCCGCTTGCGCTTGAGCACGTAATAGGCCAGGTAGCAGGCCGCCATGAAGCCGAAGCCCCAGTACAGCGACGGACGCTGGGTCGGGTCCATCGCCAGGAACACGAACAGCGAGCAGCAGATCGCGATGCACGCCAGCGGGATCAGCGGGAACAAGGGCGCTGCGTACTTCAGGTCGGCCACGCTGCCGCCCTTGGCCATGTGCTCGCGGCGGAAGCGGTACTGGGCGTAGGCGATGACGATCCAGGTGACGGTGCCGGACATTCCGCTCACCGCCATCAGCACCATGAACAGGGTGTCGGCGGCGACGATGCTGGTGAGCAGCGAGAGCAGGGCGAACGCCAGGCTGATCAGCAGCGCGTAGAGCGGCACGCCACGGGCACTGAGCCTGGACAGACCGCGCGGCGCCATGCCGGTCTTGGACATGGCCCAGAGGATGCGGGTGGAGGCGTACAGGCCCGAGTTACCCACCGAGAGAATCGCGGTGAGGATCACGAAGTTCATCAGGTCGGCGGCGTAGGGAATGCCGACCATGTCGAACACCTGCACGAAGGGGCTTTCCATCAGCCCGGCCTGCTTCCACGGCACGATGCAGGACAGCACGACGATCGCCAGCACATAGAAGATCAGCACGCGGAACACCACGTTGCGCACGGCGCGCGGGATGCTCTTCTCCGGCTGGTCGGTTTCGCCGGCGGCGACACCCATGATCTCGCAGCCCTGGAAGGCGTAGACCACCGTCATCATCACCGCGAACACGGCGGACAGGCCGTTGGGGAACAGGCCATCGCTGACCAGGTTGGACAGCCCCGGTGCAGCGGCGCCGCTATTGAGCGGAATGGCACCGAAGATCACCAGCACGCCGACCACGATGAAGCCCAGGATGGCCGCGACCTTGATCCCGGAGAACCAGTACTCGGCCTCGCCGAAGGCGCGGGTGGCCAGGGCGTTGAGGGAGAACAGCACGACCACGAAGAAGCCCGACCAGAGCCAGATCGGCACCTCGGGGAACCAGCGGGTCATCAGCATGCCGGCGGCGGTGAATTCCAGGCCGACGGTGGAGGCCCAGCTCATCCAGTAGACCCAGCCGATCATGAACCCGGTGGCCGGACCGATGAAGCGCGTGGCGTGGGCCTGGAAGGAACCGGAGACCGGCATCTGCACCGACAGCTCGCCCAGGCAGACCATCACCAGGTACATCAGCAGACCCGCGACCAGGTAGGCGAGGATGGCGCCCATCGGGCCGCCGGAGCCAATGGTGACGCCCGAGCCCATGAACAGGCCGGTGCCGATCACGCCGCCCAGCGACAGCATGAAGATGTGGCGGCTCTTCAGCGCGCGGGTGAGCTGGATCTTCTCGCCGCTACCGGCGTGATGGGTCTCAGACATGGCGCACCTCCAGGGAACGGCGGGCGCGACTGAGCGGAACTCTACGTTGGATCATTATTGTTATCTCCAATCAATCAGAGGCCGTGGCTCGGGCACGGATGCCACCGGATTATTGGAAGGCGATGTAAGACCCCGTTGTTCGAGTGGATCGAAGTTGTAGAAAGATGTAAGGATTTTGTGCAGGGCGCATGGGACGGGTCTTTCAGGGGACGATCTTGTAGAAGCGAGCTTGCTCGCGAACAGGATTGGCCGGCGGTGACGGAGTTGGGCGGAGTTCGCGAGCAAGCTCGCTCCTACAGAGAACGCGCCTGGGCGCCCTTCAGAAGCTCGAACGCCACCGCCCTCTCCCGTTCCAACCGCTCCGCCCAGTCACCGCGCACCGAGCCCGCCAGCGCCGCCTCCTCCAGCTCGCCGAGGCAATCCCCCAACCCGCGCAGCCCCATCGACCGGCAACTCCCCGCCAGCCGGTGCGCGAAGCTCGCCGCTTCAACAGCATCCTCCTGGTGCAGGGCATCCAGCAACAGCAGCCACTGCTCGGCGAGCAACGTCCACAGACTGGCGAGCAACTCGTTCAGCTTGTGCTCACCCAGCAACCGGCGATGGGTTTCCAGTACCCGCCGGTCCAGCGGGCCGTTATCCACGGCCGCCAGTGGCAGGGCGGCAGACACGCCGGCCAGCGCGCGGCGCAGGTCGCCCAGGCGCAACGGCTTGCCCAGCACGCCCTGCATGCCGGCCTCGAAATAGCGGCGGACCATCCCCGGCTGCACGCTGGCGGTGAAGGCGTGGATCGGCGTGGTGGCGTTGAGGCCGCCGGCTTGCGCGCGAATCGCCCGGCACAGGTCGAGACCGGTCATGCCCGGCAGATGCATGTCCAGCAGGATCAGGTCGAAGCGCCGCGCGGCGGTGAGCGCCAGCGCGGGTTCCGCGTCGTCGGCAAGCTGGACTCGGTGGCCGTCGCGCTCCAGCAGCGCCTGGGCGACCTCGCGGTTGAGGGCGACGTCTTCCACCACCAGCACCTCTCGCGATGGCGCCAGCCCGGCGGAAACCTCGGACTGCGGCAGCACGCCCGGCATCAGCGCGATCTCGAACCAGAAGGTGCTGCCCTCGCCTTCCAGGCTTTCCACGCCGATCTCGCCGCCCATCGCCTCCACCAGGCGCTTGCTGATCGCCAGTCCCAGCCCGGTGCCGCCGTAGCGTCGTGCCACTTCGTCGCTGGCCTGGGTGAAGCGCTGGAAAATCTTTTCCTGCTGCTCGGCGGAGATACCGATGCCGTCGTCGATCACCGCGAAGCGCAGGCGCTGCCCGGCCTCGCCGCGCTCCAGCAGCGTCACCTCCAGCAGTACCTCGCCCTCCTCGGTGAACTTCACCGCGTTGGCCAGCAGGTTGCTCAGCACCTGGCGCAGGAACTGTTCCGCGCCCCGGCAGGGGTCCTGCACTTGCGGATCCACGCGCAAGCGCAGGCAGAGGCCGCTGTCGGCGGCGCGCGGCTCCAGCAGGGTCACCACGTCGTCGAGCAGGCGGCGCAGGGAAAAGTCCACCGGCTCCGGCTGGCTGGCGCCGTCCTCCAGCTTGGCGAAGTGCAGCACCTCGTTGAGGATCGCCAGCAGCCCTTCGCCGGCGGTGGACAGCGCCTGCAGCCGGCGCCGGTCCTGCTCGCCCAGAGGCGCGGCACGCAGCAGCTCGGCCATGCCGAGAATGCCGTTGAGCGGCGTACGGATTTCGTGGCTCATGGTGGCAAGGAAGCGGCTCTTGGCGCGGTTGGCCTCCTCCGCTTCCTCCTTGGCGCGGCGCAGGCTGGCGGTGCGCCGCTCGACGCGCTGCTGCAGCTCGTCGCGCTTGCTCTGCAACGCGGCGCGATCGGCCTCGCGGCGCCGCAGCTCCGCGCGCAGGGCGCGGCGCAAGTCGTCGAGCGCGTCGGCGACGGTGTCGATCTCATCCTCCTTGCGCCCCTTGTGCAGTGCCAGTTCGGTCTGCAGATCGCCGCCGGTGAGGCCCCGGACGAAGTCGGCCATGACGCGCAGGTGGCGGGTGACCAGGCTGTGGAACAGCCAGCTCAGCGCCACCGCCAGGCCGCAGAGGAACACCCCCATCCACAACAGGCTGGCCAGCCCGCCGTGGAGCAGGCGCAGGTAGACGGCACCGAGGTCGATGCTGACTTCCAGCTCGCCCAGTTCGCGGCGCTCGCCGTCCGGCGGCTGGAAGGCCAGGGCGTAGCGCTCGACGCGGAACGGCCCACGCTTGTCGTCGGCGTCCTGCACCAGGTTGAAGTCGGCGCTGCGCAGGCGCACCTGGGCAATGTCGGGGAAGTCGGCCAGGCCGTGCAGCTGCACGTTGAGCTGCTCCTGGTTGAGGTCCCACAGGCTGCGCTCGAAGCTGGCCAGGTAGCCGACGCGGATCAGCTCCAGGCGCGTGTCGATGTCGCGCATCTCGCGGCGGTATTCGAAGTACAGCTGCACCGCGCTGGCCAGCACGGTGAAGCACAGGCTGAACAGCAGCACCCGCAGCAGCAGGCGCCGGGCCAGGCCGCCGGGCAGCTTCAACGCGGCACCCCGTCGCCGGCGAGCATGGCGCGGTAGTCGTGCTCGCTCTGCTGCAGCCAGCGAGCGACGCTGCCGTCGTCCACGCGTTTCTTCAGCACGGCATCGATCTCCTCCATTCGCGCGGCCAGCGGCGAATGGCGGGAGACGGCGATGCGCAGGTAATCCACGGTCAGCGGCCGGGGCAGCGCGGCGATGTCCTGGCCGCCGGCCAACTGCTCGACGAACAGCGAGCCGGTGCGCCGCTCGTGGGCGATGAAGTCGATGCGCTGGCGGATCAGCTTGCCGAAGTTCTGCCGGCTGTCGGAGACCCATTCGACGTTGCCGTGCTCGGCGACGAAACGGTCGAACTCCGCCCCGTAGCTCTCGCCGAACAGCAGCCCGCCACGGTAATTGGCGAGGTCGCCCAACTGGTCGAAACGCACCGGCTTGCGGCGGTTGTAGAAGATCGCCACTTCCTCGCGCAACACCGGCACGCGGGAGAACAGCAGACCATCGTCGCGCTGCGGGGTCTGGTAGGCGAGCACCACGTCGACGCGACCCTCGGCGGCATCCAGCAGGCAGCGCTTCCAGTTGCCCAGCACCACGGTCTGCACCTCGTAGCCCAGCTCGCCGAGCACGCTGCGTACGGTCTGCGGCGCCAGCCCGCGCACTTCATGGCCGTCGCTCCAGGAAATGGGCGGATAGACGGGATAGTCGCAGTAACGGATCGGCGGCGCGGCGCTGGCGCCCGCTGCCAGCAACGGCAGCACCAGGCACAGCGGGGCCAGCCAGCGCATGGCTCAGGCGTCGACGGGCGTGGCGGTGAACAGGTAGCCGGCGCCGTGAATGGTGATGATCAGCTCGGGCTCGGCCGGGTCGTCGCGCAGCTTGCGGCGCAGGCGACCGACCAGCACGTCGATGGAGCGGTCGTTGGGCAGCCACTCGCGGTTGCGGATCTGGTCCATCAGCTGGTCGCGGCTCAGGGTGTGGCCGGTGTTGCGCAGGAACACGCAGAGCAGCTGGAACTCGCCGTGGGTCAGCGGGGTTTCGCTGCCGTCGCGGTCGACCAGGCGGCGGCGGTCGGGGTCGAGCGTCCAGCGGGCGAAACGCTTGTGGTTCTGCCGCGCCGGCTGGGCGGCGGAGCCCTGGCGGGCATGGCGCACGCGGCGGATCAGGTTCTTCGCGCGGGACACCAGTTCGCGCGGGTTGAGCGGCTTGATCACGTAGTCGTCGGCGCCGCATTCCAGGCCGACGATGCGGTCGATGTCGTCGTTGCGCCCGGTGATCAGGATGATGCCGACCTCCGAACGCACCCGCAGTTCGCGGGTCAGGGTCAGGCCGTCCTTGCCGGGCAGGCGGATGTCGAGCATCACCAGGTCGATGGGCTGATCGGCCTGCTCGGCTTCGGCGAGGCTTGCCTCGGCCTGTTCGGCGGTGCCGGCGCAAAGCACGTCGTAGCCTTCCTCGCCGAGGTAGGCCTGGAGGAGCTCGCGAACCACCGGATCGTCGTCGACGATCAGTACACGGGAAGTCATCGCAATACCCTGCTGACGCCACCGCTCGGAGGCGGGGCATTCTTGTTATTAGTCTAGAGAGCTCTGTAGGACCGGTCCTACGGTCGCAGCAGGTTACCGGTCGCTGAACAATCGATCAACAGCCCGCCGCCGCGCGGCTGAAGCGTTGTCGGCCGCCCTGTTGCAGGCCATCCACCCACGCCTCGCAGATCTGCACGCCCTGCTCCGGGGTGAAGGTATTGGGATTCAGACCGGACTCCAGCCACAACCCATCGAGCAAGGCGCTGAGGGCGATGGCGGCAAGATCGGCGTCGAAATCGGCCCAGCCCTGCTCCTTCGCCAGCGCGTTCAGCGCCTGCGCCAGCAACGCGCGGTACTCGCCGTAGGAATGGTCGTGCGCCTTGTTGATTTCCTCGGCGGTCTTCACCGCGCCCCAGAACGCCAGCCAGGCATCCAGCAGCTGCGGGTCGAGCAGCTCGGCGGAGAACGACGCGCGGAAGAACGCCGAGAGTCGCGCACGGGCATCCGGCGCCGCCTCGGCGATGGCGTCGCGCAGGAGCTGCATCACCCGCCCGGTGACGGTCAGGTAGGCCTCGGCCACCAGTTCGTCCTTACCCGAGTAGTGATGGTTGATCAGCCCCACCGAGACCCCGGCCTCGGCGCAGATCTTGCGGATCGATGCCCCCTGGAAGCCGTGGCGCTTCAGGCACGCGAGGGTGGCCTCGATCAGCAGCGCCTTGCGCTGTTCGGGCTCCAGTCGGGAAAAGCGGACTTCCTGGTTCATTCCTGTGATTCCGGGTAGGGGATGGGGAGAATCTGAACGATTGTTCGACAAGATGCCAGCCCCAGGTCTGCCGTCGTTTCGATGTGGGCGTTGTAACGGTAACCGACCCTACCTACCCGTTCGGGGAATGGTCCGCCAATCGGGGCTGGCCGAGAGTGACCCCATCAGCGAACACAACAACAACAGGTGGACTGACATGCAGAAAACCCTCGCTGCGGTACTCGGCGCGGCACTGGCGACCTTGCCGGCGCTGGGCTACGGGGAAGACAGCAGTAGCGCCAATACGCTGCGGCTGTACAACTGGACCGACTACATCGGCGAGCACACCATCGCCGATTTCGAGAAGGCCACCGGGATCAAGGTGGTCTACGACACCTTCGACTCCTACGAAACCGTGCAGGGCAAGCTGATGCCCGGCCGCTCCGGCTACGACCTGGTGGTGCTCAACGCCGCCCTGGTGCCGCCGCTGCTCAAGGCGGGCGTATTCCAGCCGCTGGACAAGTCCAAATTGCCCAGCTGGAACAACCTCGATGCGGAGGTGCTCAAGCACCTGGAGCACTACGATCCGGGCGTGAGGTACTCGGCGCCCTACACCTGGGGCAGCAACGGCATCACCTACAACGTCGACAAGATCAAGCAGCGCATGCCGGACGCGCCCATCGGCTCGCTGGCGATGCTGTTCGATCCGAAGATCGTGTCGAAATTCGCCGATTGCGGGGTGACAATCATCGATTCGCCCACCGACGTGATCCCGCTGGCCCTGGCCTACCTCAAGCGCGACCCCAACAGCGCCGCGCCCGAGGACCTGAAGGCCGCCCAGGACCTGCTGCAATCGATCCGCCCGTACATCCGCAAGTTCGACTCCACCAGCTACCTGAACGGCCTGGCCAACGGCGACCAGTGCATGGCGATGACCTGGTCCGGCGACTACGCCACCGCCCAGGCCCGCGCCGACGAAGCCGGGGCCAAGGTCAAGCTGGGCTACTTCGTGCCCAAGGAAGGCTCGCTGATCTGGTTCGACGACTTCTACATCCCGGCCGACGCGCCACACGTGGCCAACGCCCACACGTTCATCGAATACATGCTGCAGCCCAAGGTGGCCGCCGGCGTCGCCGACTACATCCGCTACGCCTCCAGCAACGCCGCCGCCACCCCGCTGCTGGCCGCCGAAGTGCGCAACGACCCGGCGATCTACCCCGACGCCGAGACCCGCGCCCGGCTGTTCACCCAGAAAGTGCAGAACCCCAAGGCGACCCGCCTGATCACCCGTACCTGGAACGCGGTGAAGACCGGGACCTGATGGATCGCCAACCACCCGCCCCGGCCTGAGCGCCGGGGCACGGGGAGAAGGCTCTCCCCAGGACGAATAACCGGAATACCGAGGTAAAGCAGATGACCACCCCAACCCCAGCCTTCTTCGCCCAGTTCAACGACGAGCAGCTGGTCGCCGCCGACAAAGCCCACTACATGCACGGCTACCACGTGTTCGACGATCACCGGGTCAACGGTGCGCTGAACATCGCCGCCGGCTCGGGCGCCTACATCTACGACACCCAGGGCAATCGCTACCTGGACGCCGTGGGCGGCATGTGGTGCACCAACATCGGCCTGGGCCGCGCGGAAATGGCCGACGCCATCGCCGAGCAGGTGCGCCAGCTGGCCTACTCCAACCCCTTCTGCGACATGGCCAACGTCACCGCCATCCAGCTCTGCGAGAAGCTCGCCGAACTGGCGCCGGGCGACCTCGACCATGTGTTCCTCACCACCGGCGGCTCCACCGCCGTGGACACCGCCTACCGCCTCATCCAGTACTACCAGAACTGCCGTGGCAAGCATGAGAAGAAGCACATCATCAGCCGGGTCAACGCCTACCACGGCTCGACCTTCCTCACCATGTCCCTGGGCGGCAAGGTCGCCGACCACCCGGCCGAGTTCGACTTCCTCAAGGACGTCATCCACCACATTTCCTGCCCCAACCCCTACCGCGCGCCGGAAGGGATGACCGAGGGCGACTTCCTCGAATTCCTGGTCAAGGAATTCGAGGACAAGATCCTCGAGCTGGGCCAGGACAAGGTCGCCGCCTTCTTCGCCGAGCCGATCATGGGCTCGGGCGGCGTGATCATCCCGCCCAAGGGCTACCACCAGCGCATGTGGGAGGTGTGCCAGCAGTACGACGTGCTCTACGTCGCCGACGAAGTGGTGACCTCCTTCGGCCGCCTCGGCGCCTTCTTCGCCTCCGAGGACGTGTTCGGCATGCAGCCGGACATCATCACCACCGCCAAGGGCCTGACCTCCGGCTACCTGCCGCTGGGCGCGTGCATCTTCTCCGAGCGCATCTGGAAGGTGATCGGCGAGGCCGACAAGGGCCGCTGCTTCGCCCACGGCTTCACCTACAGCGGGCACCCGGTGAGCTGCGTCTCGGCACTGAAGAACATCGAGATCATCGAGCGTGAGAATCTGCTGGAGCACGTGAAGGACGTCGGTGGCTACCTGGAGCAGCGTCTGCAGGAACTGGCCGACCTCCCGCTGGTGGGCAGCGTGCGTTGCCAGAAGCTGATGGCCTGCGTCGAGTTCGTCGCCGACAAGCGCAGCAAGGTGCTCTTCCCCGAGGAGCTGAACATCGGCGAGAAGATCCACCTGCGCGCCCAGGCCAAGGGCCTGCTGGTGCGACCGATCGTGCACCTGAACGTGATGTCGCCGCCGCTGACCATCACCCGCGAGCAGGTCGACGAGATCGTCGACACCCTGCGCGAGTCGATCCTCGAGGCCGCCGAAGACCTCAAGCGCAGCGGTGATTACGCGGGGCACTGATGATCGATCCGAAAACCTGTTTACGATCTCGCGAGCTAGAGCAGAACAAGGCGAAATCGGTTGAGGGAGCGGAGTCTACGCGCAGTAAATGAGCATCCCGAAACCGATTTCAACGCAGTTATGCCGACGCGCAGCAGATTGGAAACAGGTTCTGAGGATTTTGCCTACATCCAGGCAGCCCTTTAGACTGCCGGACATGAGCGAATCCCAGGCGCTGAGCGAAACCTCCGACGCACCGACCCTGCATGCCTGGCATGCGGGGCTGGCGCGCGCCCTGGCCAGCGTCGGCGAAATCGTCTTCGTCGAACGCCTGGCCGACGCCCTGGGCTGCCTGGTGCCGGTGGAGTCGCTGATGCTCGGCCTGGAGCAGCGCGGCCAGCCGCCGCAGCCGCTGTACCAGCGCGGCATTGCCCCGGCGCACCACGAGGCGCTGATCGACCGCTACTACGCCCGCGGCTACCTGCTCGACCCCTTCTGCCTGGCGATGGAAGCCGGCCTCACCGAAGGCTTCTACCCGCTGGCCGACATCGCCCCGGACGACTTCTTCGCCAGCGAGTACTACAAGACCTACTACCTGCGCTGCGGCTGCACCGAGGACTGCCACTTCATCGTCGACCTCGGCGAGCAACGCAAGGTCTCCCTGTGCCTGTACCAGGGCCACAGCGGCGCGCGTTTCAGCGCCACCCAACTGGACCTGCTGGCCGGCGCGCTGCCGCTGGTGCGCGAACTGATCCGCCAGTTCGAGCGCAACGGCGGCCTCGACCTGCTGCTCGCCGGGCGTGGTGACAGTAGTGCGCACGTCGCCCAGGCGCCGTTGAACCGGCACATCCGCGCCGCCTTCATGAACTTCGGCGCCGACCTCCTGACCGAGCGCGAACGGGAAATCGCCCACCTGCTGCTGCGCGGCCACTCGGTGAAATCCAGCGCGCGGGTGCTGGACATCTCGCCGGAAACCGTGCGCATGCACCGCAAGCACCTCTACACAAAGCTCGAAATCAATTCCCAGGCGGAGCTGTTTTCGCTGTTCATCGACTGGCTGACCGGCGGTGCCAGCGCGGCCTGAAGCTGCTCTACCCCATCCTGCGGCCCTGGCTCGCCGACAAGCTGTGCTGTTGTAGGAGCGAGCTTGCTCGCGAACCGGGCGGGCACGGAGTAAAGCGATTCGCGAGCAAGCTCGCTCCTACGAGAAGCCCAAGCGCCAATGCGGCGCCGACCCGGAAAATCTGCCAACCTATGGCCTTTCCCGCTGTCTGACCCGTGCCCACACCACCCGGAGAGCTCCCGATGCGCCGCTGGCTACCCGCCCTGCTACTGGCCGCCGCCCTGCCGCTGCACGCCGCCGAATCCAAACCCACCTACGGCCCGGAACTGGAGCGCTTCAACTACGCCTATCCGGTCGGCCACTACAGCTTCGCGTCCCAGGGCCACCACATGCACATGGCCTACATCGACGTGAAACCCAGGCAGAACGCCAACGGCCGCACCGTGGTGCTGCTGCACGGCAAGAACTTCTGCGCCGGCACCTGGGAAAGCACCATCGCCGCGCTGAGCAATGCCGGCTACCGCGTGGTCGCGCCGGACCAGATCGGCTTCTGCAAGTCCACCAAGCCCGAGCGCTACCAGTACAGCTTCCAGCAGTTGGCGAGCAACACCCATGCGCTGCTGGAGCACCTGAAGATCGGCAAGGTCACCCTGCTCGGCCACTCCACCGGCGGCATGCTCGCCACCCGCTACGCGCTGATGTACCCGCAGCAGGTGGAGCAACTGGCGATGGTCAACCCCATCGGCCTGGAAGACTGGAAGGCCCTCGGCGTGCCCTACCGCACCCCGGACCAGTGGTACGAGCGTGAGCTGAAGACCAGCGCCGAAGGCATCCGCCAGTACGAGCAGGCAACCTACTACGCCGGCCAGTGGAAGCCCGAGTACGACAAGTGGGTGATCATGCTCGCCGGCCTGTTCAACGGTGCCGGCCACGAGCGCGTGGCGTGGAACTCGGCACTGCTCTACGACATGATCTTCACCCAGCCGGTGGTCTACGAATTCGGCCAGCTGAAGATGCCGACCCTGCTGCTGATCGGCACCAAGGACAACACCGCCATCGGCAAGGACCTGGCCCCGGCCGAGCTGAAAGCCAAGCTGGGCAACTACGCCGAGCTGGGCAAGCAGACCGCCAAGGCGATCCCCAACGCCACCCTGGTGGAATTCGACGACCTGGGCCACGCGCCGCAGATCCAGGACCCGAAGCGCTTCCACGACGCGCTGCTCAAGGGCTTGGCAGAGCTCAAGCACTGATCGATGTGCCGGGTTGGTTGAACGTAGGATGGCGTGGAGCGAAGCGATACCCATCCTACAAAAGCGATCCGGCTCGGCGCGGAACCTGACCTGACTTGTAGGAGCGAGCTTGCTCGCGAACCGCCCAGCGCCTGAGCAGCCGGGAAAATGCGTTCGCGAGCAAGCTCGCTCCTACAAAAAACAAGGCTCCAGCCCCAACAAAAACGCCGGCTCCCCTCCCAGGGAGCCGGCGTTTTTCATTCGGGCGGCGAATCAGCCCAGGTTCTTGCCCAGCAGCGCGTGGTACAGCTCGCTGTCGCCGAGCACGCCCACCACGCGGTTCTGTTCCTGCAGCACCAGCTTGTGGCCGGTCTGGTAGCGGATCTGCAAGGCATCGCGCATGCGGATGCTGACGTCGACCAGGGTCGGCTCATGCTTGAGCTTCTCCACCGGGTCGCCCGGGCGCCATTGCTGCAGGTCGATGATGTTGCTGCCCTGGCGCACGGCCTTGATCTGGTTGCCCTCGGTCAGGCCGAGCCAGCAGTCGCGGCCCTGGTCGAAGCACACCTCGTCGGCCTGGCGGCGGCACTGGTCCAGGCCGCGCATCAGGCTGGAGCCGCACAGCACGTTGAGCGGGTTGGTGTGGGCGACGAAGGTACGCACATAGTCGTCCGCCGGGCTGAGCACGATTTCCTCGGGCTTGCCGTGCTGGATGATGCGGCCGTCCTTCATGATCGCGATGCGCGTACCGATCTTCAGCGCCTCGTCGAGGTCGTGGCTGACGAAGACGATGGTCTTGTGCAGCTGGCGTTGCAGCACCAGCAGTTCATCCTGCAACTGCTGGCGGATCAGCGGGTCCAGCGCGGAGAAGGGCTCGTCCATCAACAGGATGTCGCCATCCATCGCCAGCGCGCGGGCCAGGCCGACGCGCTGCTGCATGCCGCCAGAGAGCGAATCCGGGCGCTTGTCGCGCCATTGCGACAGGCCGACCAGCTCCAGTTTCTCGTCGATCACCTTCTTCCGCTCGTTGGCCGGGCGGCCCTGCATTTCCAGGCCGAAGCCGATGTTCTCGGCGACGGTCAACCAGGGCATCAGCGCGAACTTCTGGAACACCATGGCGATGCGCTTGGTGCGCATGGTCTTGAGGGTGGCCGGCGAGCAGTTGGCGATGTCCACCTGCTGGCCTTCGTGCTCGATCAGCAGCTTGCCGCGGCTGACCCGGTTGAGGCCATTGATGCAGCGCAGCAGGCTGGACTTGCCCGAGCCCGACAGGCCCATCAGCACGCAGATCTCGCCGCGATTGACGTCCAGGCAGGCATCCTCGACACCCAGCACCTGGCCGGTACGCTTGAGGATCTCCTCGCGGCCCAGACCCTTGTCCAGCAGCTTGAGCGCTTCCTTGGTGTGGGTGCCGAAAATCACATCCACATGTTCGAATCGAATCGCCGACATAATGCTTACCTCCCCCGCAGCGAACGTTGCTTGCACACCCGATCGAGCAGGATGGCGAGCAGGACGATGGCCAGACCGGCCTCGAAGCCGAGGGAAATATCCGCCGTGTTGAGCGCGTTGACCACCGGCTTGCCGAGGCCGTCAGCACCCACCAGCGCGGCGATAACCACCATCGACAGCGACAACATGATGCATTGGGTGATCCCCGCGCCGATGCTCGGCATGGCGTGCGGCAGCTCGATGCGCGTCAGCAGTTGCCAGCGCGAGCAGCCGAAGGCCTTGCCGGCGTCCATCAGCTCCGCCGGCACATCCTGGATGCCCAGGCAGGTCAGGCGGATGGGCGCGGCGATGGCGAAGATCACCGTGGAGATCAGGCCCGGAACCACACCCAGGCCGAACAGGGTCAGGGTGGGGATCAGGTAGACGAAGGTGGGCACCGTCTGCATCAGGTCCAACAGCGGCCTGAGCGCGGTGTAGAACCAGGGCTTGTGCGCCGCCAGGATGCCCAGCGGCACCCCGATGGCGATACACACCACCGTGGCGAAGATCACCTGCGCCAGGGTCTCCATGGTCTCCTGCCAGTACCCCAGGTTGAGGATCAGCAGCAGCGAGGCCAGGGCGAAGACCGCCAGGCCCCAGCTGCGCTGGATGTAGAACACCAGGAAGACCATCAGCGCGATCAGCGCCAGCGGGTTGAACCAGAGCAGGCTGTTGGTGACGCCGTGGATAAGGAACTCGAGGGTGTCGGAAATCTTGTCGAACACCGACGCGCCATGTTGCGTGAGCCAGTCGACGAAGGCGGCGATATGCTCGCCCAGCGGTAGCTTGTGGTCAGTCAGAAACATAATGCGGGCCCATCAGAAGCTTGAGGAATCGGCCAACGGCAATGATTTCGGCACTTATTTCGAGAATGCCACCTTGGCTGCCGCCAAGGCCGGTTTGCCGTCACGGGTGGTCACGCCGGCAAGCCAGGCGTCGAGCAGTTCCGGATGGTCCTTCAACCAGGCTTTTGCCGCCTCTTCGGGCTTCTTGCCCCCGTTGAGCACGGCGTCCATGAGTTTGTTTTCCATGTCCAGGGTGAAGCTCAGGTTGGCCAGCAGCTTGCCGATGTTCGGGCATTCCTGGGCATAGCCCTTGCGCACGTTGGTGTAGATGGTCGCGCCGCCGTAGTTGGGGCCGAACACGTCATCGCCGCCTTCGAGGTACTTCATCTTGAAGCGGGTGTTCATCGGATGCGGCTCCCACCCCAGGAACACGATCCACTGGTTGCGGCGATCGGCGCGCCCGACCTGCGAGAGCATGCCGGCCTCGCTGGACTCCACCAGCTTGAACTTGCCCAGGTTGAACTGATTCTTGTCGAGCATCCCCTGCACCAGGCGGTTGCCGTCGTTGCCCGGCTCGATGCCGTAGATCTTGTTGCCCAGCTTGTCGGCGTACTTGCTGATGTCGGCGAAGGTCTTCAGGCCACCGTCATACGCGGCCTGGGAAACGGCGAGGGTGTACTTGGCGCCTTCGAGGTTGGCCCGCACGGTTTCCACCGTGCCCGCATCGGCGTAAGGCTTGATGTCGTTGGCCATGCTCGGCATCCAGTTGCCGAGGAACACGTCGAGGTCATTGTTCGCCAGCGACTTGTAGGTCACCGGCACGGACAGCATGTTCATCTTGGTGGTGTAGCCAAGCGATTCGAGCACCTGGCGGGTAGTGGCGGTAGTCACGGTGATGTCGGTCCAGCCGACGTCGGAGAAGCGAACCGTGCCGCACGACTCAGGTTCAGCGGCCTGAACCGCCAGCGGCGCGCAAACGGACACAGCCAGCAGCAAAGACTTGCAACCTTTCATGAGCGTACTCCTCTGCGGGGTGGGGCGCCGGCGCTTCCCGCAAAGGGCGCGGCGGTCTCTCGTTTTATGGGTGGGGCCAGGCTTGCAGGCCCTTTTGTTGTCATTTCGTATCGATCATGGAACAGGAAAAATTCGCCGCATACCGGGTGCGTCGCAACCAGTGCAGGCGAAGTCGCAATCAGCACCAGGCATGTCGCATCCAATCGCAGGGCCCGGCGCAGGCGACCTGCGGGGGTCGCGATCAGTCCATCGCGACTGACTTCGACCCCACCGGCGCAACACAGGAAACACACGGCACACCCCTGCAACCAGGTGCCTCGCACCTGTGGATTGGCCTGTAGCCAAGCCTTGGCGGCCTGGCGTGGATTGCGCCGCTCGTTGAGCAGCGCATCCATCCGTTGCTTCTCCAGCGCCAGGTCGAATTTCAGGTTCTTCAGCAGCCGCGCGACATTCGGGCACTCCTGAAGATAGCCTGTTCGGACGCTGGCGAAGACCGTGGCGCCGCCATGATTCGGCTCGAAACAGGCATCGCCACCGTCCAGGTACCTTACCTGAAGACGCCCATTCATCGGGTGAGGTTCCCCAATCGGCGGTTTCAGCGCCTCGGCGCGCCTGGCACAAGCCGGCATGTCGGCCTCGCTGGACGCCATCCGCTTGAAGCCGTCCAGGTCGAACCTCCGGTCATCGATCAGCTTGCGGATCCGTTGGTTGTCGTCGTCGGTGCCGGATCATGGGGCAAGCCGGATTCCCGCGCCGATGTTGCAGCCGCCGCGTCCTGCAAGGGAGCGGCCACGGCGCTTTTGGATATGACCAAGTCGGTGCCGGAAGGGGCCGCGCGACCGCTTGGACCGATGATGAGCACGCAACGCGGGCACAGGGAGGTGCCCACGCCCCCACCCCCGCAGGAAGCGCAGCCCGCTCGGAGTCCGGCATGGCAATCAGTGTGTTCGACCTGTTCAAGATCGGTATCGGCCCCTCCAGCTCGCACACCGTCGGCCCCATGCGCGCCGCCGCGCTGTTCGTCGGCGCCCTGCGCGAACGGCAGATGCTCGAACGCACCACGCGCGTGGAAGTACGCCTGTACGGCTCGCTGTCCGCCACCGGCATCGGCCACGGCACCGACCGCGCGGTGATCATGGGCCTGATGGGCGAATGGCCCGACCGCATCGACCCACGCCAGATCGAACCGCGCATGGCCGCCCTGCGCGCCTCCGGCGAACTGCTGCTGGCCGGCAGCCGGGCAATCCGCTTCGACTGGGTGCGCGACATGCGCCTGCTCGACGAAAGCCTGCCCTACCATCCCAACGCCATGCGCCTGACCGCCTTCGGCCACGACGGCGAGCTGCACGGCGACACCTACTACTCCATCGGCGGTGGCTTCGTCGTCGACGAGGAGCAGGCCGCATCCGGCAGCCTCGACACCGACAACACCGTCCTGCCCTACGACTTCTCCAGCGCCGCCGAACTGCTCATGCTCTGCCGACGCCACGGCCTGCGCGTATCCGAGCTGATGATGGCCAACGAACGCATGTGGCGCAGCGAAACCGACATCCGCGAGGGCCTCAAGACCCTCTGGCAGGCCATGCGCGACTGCGTGAACAGCGGCCTCAGCCAGGAAGGCACCCTCCCCGGCGGTCTCAACGTCCAACGCCGCGCCGCGCGCCTGCACCGCAACCTGCAGGAAATCGGCAAGCCCAACGTCATCGGTTCCACCTTGAGCGCGATGGAATGGGTCAACCTCTTCGCCCTGGCGGTGAACGAGGAAAACGCCGCTGGTGGACGCATGGTCACCGCACCCACCAACGGCGCGGCGGGGATCATCCCGGCGGTGCTGCACTACTACATGCGCTTCAACCCCGACGCCCGCGAAAGCGACATCACCGACTACTTCCTGGCCGCCGCCGCCGTCGGCATCCTGTGCAAGAAAAACGCCTCCATCTCCGGCGCCGAAGTCGGCTGCCAGGGCGAAGTCGGCTCCGCCTGCGCGATGGCCGCGGCGGGCCTCGCCGAAGTCCTCGGCGCCAGCCCCGAGCAAGTGGAGAACGCCGCCGAGATCGGCCTGGAACACAACCTCGGCCTGACCTGCGACCCCGTCGGCGGCCTCGTCCAGGTGCCCTGCATCGAACGCAACGCCATCGCTGCGGTGAAAGCCATCAACGCCGCGCAAATGGCCCTGCGTGGTGACGGCCAGCACTTCATCAGCCTCGACCAGGTGATCCGTACCATGCGCGACACCGGCGCCGACATGCACGACAAGTACAAGGAAACCTCGCGCGGCGGCCTGGCCGTCAGCAGCATCGAATGCTGAGCCCGAAATCGACCACGCCGCCGCCACGGCGCCTCATTCTGGCGCAGCGGCACGTTCGTACCGAACCGCCGAGCAGCGTTACCGTTTCGCGCATCGTCCCATCGGCAGGCTGACCGGGGAGTGCTACCAAAATCCCCAGCCCTTTCCCCATGCGCATTTGCGACCTGTGACGGGTCGCATTCCGATCCCTCAAAAACGGCATATCCCTGCCGTTTTCTTTTTTTATTGAACGCTCAATCAACCTAGGCATGGCATTTGCCTTGCTATAGGCAGAGGAACAGCCAGGGAACCGCCCACGGCGGACTTCCCCAACAGAACAACAAGCATAAGAAACGCCTCCCTAGAGGCGACTGTGACTAGCGTGAGGTGATCGAATGAACGCGTTCAACCCCGGAGTTCCGCCGCAAAACCGAGCTCCGCAGTCCATCGGCTTCCTGCTGCTGGACAACTTCACCCTGATCTCCCTGGCCTCGGCGGTGGAACCGCTGCGCATGGCCAACCAGCTTTCCGGGCGCGAACTCTACCGCTGGCACACCCTCAGCCTCGACGGTCGTCAGGTCTGGGCCAGCGACGGCCTGCAGATCACCCCCGACGCCGCCTGCGACAGCGCCCCGCAGATGGATACGCTGATCGTGGTCGGCGGCGTCGGCATCCAGCGCAGCGTCACCCGCGAACACGTCACCTTCCTCCAGGCCCAGGCCCGCCACGGCCGCCGGCTTGGCGCCGTGTGCACCGGCAGTTGGGCCCTGGCCCGCGCCGGCCTGCTCGACGGCTACGACTGCTCGGTGCACTGGGAATGCCTGGCCGCCATGCAGGAAGCCTTCCCCCGCGTGGCCATGAGCACCCGCCTGTTCTCCATCGACCGCAACCGCTTCACCTCCTCCGGCGGCACCGCGCCGATGGACATGATGCTGCACCTGATCGGCCGCGAGCATGGCCGCGAACTGTCGGCGGCGATCTCCGAGATGTTCATCTACGAGCGCATCCGCAACGAACAGGACCACCAGCGCGTACCGCTCAAGCACATGCTCGGCACCAACCAGCCCAAGCTGCAGGAAATCGTCGCGCTGATGGAGGCCAACCTCGAGGAGCCCATCGACCTCGACGAACTGGCCGTCTACGTCAACGTCTCGCGCCGCCAGCTCGAACGCCTGTTCCAGAAGTACCTGCACTGCTCGCCGTCACGCTACTACCTGAAGCTGCGCCTGATCCGCGCGCGCCAGCTGCTCAAGCAGACCTCCATGTCGATCATCGAAGTCGCCTCGGTCTGCGGCTTCGTCTCCACCCCGCACTTCTCCAAGTGCTACCGCGAATACTTCGGCATCCCCCCGCGCGACGAACGCCAGGGCCAGCCGATCGGCCAACCGGTCATGGTCATGCCCATCCCGCAGGACCTCGCCCTCATGCCCAACTCCTCGGCCATCTCCGCCCTCAGCCAGGCCCAGGGCGAATCCACCTTCGCCAGCGTGCGGGTGCTCTGAGGCCCGTCGCCTGAAACACAAAAGGGAAGCCTGCTGGCCTCCCTTTTGTGTTTCAGGCGCTTGTAGGAGCAAGCCTGCTCGCGCGACTCCGGCACGCGATGCCTTCGTAGGAACCGCCCGCATCCACCGCCCCTGCCGCGACTGCAGAACCCCGCCTCATGCCCCCAACGGCAAGCTGAGCTGCCAGGACACCCCGAACCTGTCGCTCACCCAGCCAAAGCACCGACTGAAACCGTAGTCTCCCAGCGGCATATAAACCCGCCCACCCTCCGCCAGCACAGCGAAGACGCGCTCCAACACATCGCCCGACTCGAACTCCACGAAGATCGAACTGGACGGCGTGAAATCGAAGTCATGCCTCACCGGGCTGTCCGAACACAGGAACGCCTGCCCGCACACCTCGAACCGCGCCACCTTGATCGTCCCCTCCGGGCCAGGCTCACCGGCGCCATAGCGCTCCACGTGCACCACGCGGGAGTTGGGAAAAGTAGCGAGATACAAATCCAGCGCCGCCTGCGCGACGCCGCCCTGGAACATGAGGAAGGGAGTGGCGGTGGTCATGGCGGCTCTCCTGTGAAGGGAAGGGGCCAGTCTAGGACATCGGTAAGGCGATTCGGAAACTGCGGGCGACCCAACTCGGACCGAGCGCATCGAGGTTACTTTCCACTCTCACCACGTCCGGCGCCCCATAAGCCCGTCCAAGGCAAGCAGTGCGATTTCACCAGCGCTCATACCGGCAGGGATTGCCCTTTCTGTAACTTATAGACTACAGTCGATATGAAGAAAATCGAGTCCGCCAAGTTTCGAACCTGGCTGCAGAACCTGAAGGACAATAGGGGCAGGGCCCGCATCGTCGCCCGGATAAACCGCCTGCTGGAAGGCCTGCCAGGCGACGTCGCACCGGTCGGCCAGGGTGTCAGCGAGCTTCGGATACACCATGAACCAGGCTACCGCGTCTATTTCCATCAGCAGGGCAGCACTCTGCTGATACTCCTCTGCGGAGGCGACAAGGGCAGCCAGGGTCGTGACATCGAAGCTGCGCAGAAAATGCTGGCGGCGTGGAGAGCACAACATGACTGAGACGTTCACCGAATTCGATCCCGCGCAGTACCTCACCAACCCCGAAGCCATTGCCGAGTTCATGAGTGACGCGCTGGAAACCGGCGATGCCTCCTACATTGCCAAAGCCATGGGAGTCGTCGCTCGCGCCAAAGGCATGACGGAACTGGCGCGGGAAACCGGCCTGTCTCGCGAGCAGCTCTATCGTTCCTTCAGCGAACACGGCAACCCGACGCTGAAGACGCTACTGGCCGTGATGAATGCTCTCGGAATCGAAATGACAGTACGTCCCCAACTGGTGCACTAAGAAGAAGGAGACAGCTTTATTTTCTGTACTCTAATCAGCAAGTTCTAGAGTAGAAAAATAAATCTGTCCCCTTTTCGCTTTCTTGGTGGCCAGGTACACCGTGGCTGCCGCAATGGCGTAGCTCTTCAGGTTGTCGGAGCTGGCGGCATATTTCAGCCCCTGACCGAGGTCCCCTCCGTTGTTGATAGTGCCCACCGCGAGGTTGCTGGCCATCGGGCCATAGACGGGGCCGAGATAGGCCGCAGCCACGATGGCAATAGCCAGCGATGGAGCCGCTCCCAGGCTGTTATTGCTGTACTTGTAGGAGTCATGGAACTCCTTCACCGCCCGCCAATCCACATCCCCACGGGCTTCGGCGTCCTTGATCCACGCCAGGTTCGGATCGGCCTGCACCATCGCATCGATGGCCTGGCTGACAGTCTTCTGGTCGATCTGCTTGTAGTCGATCTTCAGCCCGTCCACCGCTTTGATGGCGATGTTGCCCTGGGCGATCATCTGGGTCTGACGCAGCGTCTCGTCGGTCTTGCCTTCGCCTTTGGAGCTGGTCCAGGAGAGATCGCTGTCTTCCTTGGCGTGGCTTTCCTGGTGCAGGTCCTTGACTGCTTCGAAGGTGACTTCGCCGCCGCTGAGAATGGCGATGTCGCGGGCGGCGTCGATGCGGCTGGCGACGGCGTTGAGGTCACGGCCCGCGTTGATTTCGAGGTTGCCGCCAACCTGCACCTCGCTGCCGTGCTGGGTGACGCTGGTGACGTTGCCGGTGACGCGGCGGCTCTGGAAGTCGAAGCTGTCGACTTCCGGGCACCTCTAAAAACCCAGTTTTTGAGCTGAATGCAAGGCGTGTGGAAGTGACTGGCGGCAAAAGTTCAGGCCTGACACTTATCGCAACGGGTGCAATGCAGGCCGAAGACGCCGGCCTGTTGTCCTCCTCACGCCATCTCCAGCAGGCTCGACATCCTTTTCAGGTTGTACACCGCTGATTTGATCGTCAAACCAAACTGCGCGCGTGCCATCCCGATGCTGCGGATCGTCTTGCCGCCCATCTGTGCCAGGCTGGCAAATATGTGCTCAACCCGAGCGCGTGGGCTGGCGATGCGCTTGTTGCGTGCCTTGTCCCGCTCTGTGATCGGCTTGCCGGCTTGCCCTTTGCGCTGAATGTGCGGGCGCCATCCATTGAGCTTGAGCCAGCGTTCGCGTGGCTTGTCGTGATAGCCACGGTCAGCCCAGAAGTCCCGGTTGCTGTTACCCCGATCCAGCACATCGATCAAATGAAGCGTGTCGGCCTCGCTGGCATCGCTCACCCGCACGTTGCGGATCAGCTTGTGCCGGCGATCCACGCTGACCGACAGCTTGTAGCCGAAGTACGATTTGCCGTGCTTCTTTGTCCAGCGCGCCTCGACATCCTTTTGCCGGCGCTTGGCTGGTTCCCACTCGACGGGTGCTGCTCGCTGCTTCACGACTTCCTGTTCTTCAGCCGTGTTGTGCTGGGTTGGAGCGCGGACGATGCTGGCATCGATGATCTGTCCTTCGCGGGCGTTGAAGCCGTTGAGCTGCAGTTGGCGCTGCACTTCATCAAAGATCAGATGCTCGACCTTGGCCTGAACGAGCCGCTCACGGAAATTCCAGATCGTATTGCGATCCGGCACACGCGCGGTGTTCTTCAGCCCGGCAAAACGCTGAAAGCTCATGCGGTCGAGTAGCTGAAACTCCATCTGCTCGTCGGACAAGTTGAACAACTGCTGCAAGACCAGCAGGCGCGTCATGAGCTCTGTCGGGTACGGAGGCCTACCGCCTTTGGCGCGACTCGGGCGAGGAACCCAGCGGTCGATCTCCTCGGCCATGAGGCGGAAGTCGACATGCTTGTTCAGCAGTGCCAGCGGATCACCCAAGCTGTCGAGTTTCGCTTCGCGTTCCTGGTCGGCAAATAGGCTTAGCATGCGCTGGCAGTCCTGTGGTTCGGGAACTCAGATTTTAATGGGAACGGCCGGTTTTTGGAGGTTCCCTTCCTGCGCGGCGTCTCCAAGGCTTAGCTTCTCTAATATTCGAAATCTTAAAGAACCAGAGGCTTACGATTTAGAGTAGAAAATAAATCTGTCCCCTTTTTCTCCTAACACCCGGATACCATCACCACGAAGCTGGCGAATCAACTCCGCATCGCTCACCTCCGGTGCCACACTCAGTACGACTTCCTCACCTTTATTGCGTTGCAGTATCAAATAACCCATCGTATCATCCTCCGTACTGAAGACTCCACGATAAACGTTTGAGTCAATTAAGCAATAACTATTAGACGACTTCTGAAAGTATCTACAGCTATTCAGCCATGTCCGTGCCCAGCGACCATACTGCTAATCTCCGATGCGCATTCGCCGCCTCAACTGAAGCATGAGCGCAAGAGCTTCAGGCAGTAGGGAGTGGCAGAAAAATAAACAAACTATGGAATGGATTGCTGCCGTTATGAATGGCGGCACGTGAGGTTGCGTGGAGAACAACCGACTCAACGCGGTGATTGATCTGCCGTCCACGCTGCGACTGGCGGAGCTGAACAGCGCGCCCTTCTGCGATGTGTTGCAGATTTGCCGCTCGCTGTTGCTGCTGGCCTCCGATGCGCAGTCGTTGTATCAGGCGGAGCATGAAAGGCGGCGGTTCGGGCGATAGGAACTTACAGCGGTAGAAACAAATAGCCCCGGCAGTGCCGGGGCTATTTGTAATCGATCAAACCCTATATTTCTGGGCTATAAAAATTGCTCTATCAAGCATTTCGGAGGTTATGTACGGCACAAAGCCACGGCGATCACCTTGTTCAAAACTTCTCCGATACGACTCAAGGCGATCAACTTCCCCGGCAATAGCCAAGGCCGCCAAGTGACGAATCGGCATCGCGCCTTTAGCATCCGTGGGCAGATTCCTATAGGCAGCCAGTCCATCTTCAAGGTTTTGAGCATGCGCCCAAGAAACTGCTTTCTCTGACAACCTCACCACATCATTAGCTGAGAGTTCAGACAGTTTCTCAGGAAGCTCATTACTTACGATTACGGGATCATGCTTAACACCTTCCCCATAAATAAAAGAAACCACTTCCGAGAACTGTTTAGAAGATATAGACGGCATAAAATTAACTCTAAAGTGGTCTGAGCGCTTTCCAATTGTTGGAAATATACGAACCACTTTGCCGTCAACATCCAAGGTACAGAAGCGATCCCCCACCTCATCAGCCCCACAGTTCCAGCCATGTTTTTCGAGGATGGAAATAGCTTCTGCCTCAGTCATTTCTTCGCCCCTGGAAAATGCAATTCCTCAATAGGAATACCATTAGGATAACCTTGTTCCTTAAGCGGCTTACCGGGGATAAGGCCAAACTCTCTTGCAACATCCCCCCGAGGAATAGAGCTGCCATCTCGGATTTGAGGGAATATCTCCGATTGCCTGATACTTAAACCTGCATCTCCAGTCTTAACCTCAATAATTCTGACACTGCCGTCTGGCGCTTTCGCAACAATATCCGGCCTGCATCGTCCTACACCACAAGAGCTGCCAAAAGAAATCTCCCTTGGACTGACGCTATAGCCCTGTGCCGTTAGTTGGTCCTTAACATCGTCCACCATGTTCAGGTGATGATCGTAATGATCTCTGATGGTGATCTTCGGAGCACCTGCAGCCCCTTTTGCCGCTTGCGGAGCCGGCAGCTTACCCAGCCCCTCAACCAGATCGGCAGCCTCAGCCACTTTACCTTCCTTGTAAAGTGCCTTCGCCTTGGCCAGGATCTTCCCGGCGGCATCCCCAATGCCCGGGACCAAGCCTATGCCGGCCATCGTGTAATCGAAGGGGTCCTGTGCCTCAACAAAGCTTTTGGCATCGCCATAACCCGGAATGAAATCCGAGCCAAAACTGACCATCGCTTCGGCCAGACGCTTGGAGTCAGCTGCCGTTATCGGGTTATTAACCGCCAGGTTGCTCTGCAGCTCCGCAGTGATGGTGTACGCCATCAACTGGGGATTCTGCCTAGCCTGTTCGGCCTGCTCCCAACCTTCGGCACTCCAACTGGCCTTCTGCAGACTTCTCGCTGCTTCAAGCGCTTCCTTGCGTAGCGCCGTGCAAGTCGCACCGTTGCCCCCTGGTGAGCACGCTGCGAGTAGCGCCAAGTCACGATTGCGGTCGAGCTGATTTAGCTCATCAACGCGGCCACAAGCAGTTGAGTCCCCGCCGTTGCATGCCTTCTTGGCCTCGAAGCGCTCCTGGTTCTCTTCGTGATTAAGGTAGTTGTACTGGACAGAATTCCTCGCCGCCCACGCGCCGGTATTGAGCTTGTCAGCGCTGGCTCCAGGGTCTGACACCGCCACACCAATCAGGCCCGTCAGTTGCGAGGCCATGGTCAACATGGCTTCGCGATTTTCTGGCGAATAGCCGCTGACCAGCTTGTCCAGATCGCTTACCAGCGCTTCGTTGAGCCCTGCACCGATGGCTCCAGCCGCGAAGCTGTCACCGCGCGCTTGGGCTGCAAGGCCACCCATCAGGGCATGCATCACCACCATCTGCGCGTCACCGGCACTCAGGCCGTTCGCCTTGCCGAAGTCGCCAATGGCATTGAAGCCCGCTGCGGCAAAGGTGTTGTAGAGGCTGTCCTTGAGTGCATCACCAAAGCTGCCGTCTTGCCCCAGGGTTTTGCTCAGGGCGGTGCTGGTGAGGTTCTGCATGGCCTGGTTGGCGGCGAAGCGACTGGCACCACTGACGGTGCTCAGGTCCACGTTCGAAACCTTAGTGGTGTCAATGTTGGTCTGAGTGTCGAGAACCTTGTCGAAGTACTTGGTGGCTAGGTACGCCGTGGCTGCCGCAATGGCGTAGCTCTTCAGGTTGTCGGAGCTGGCGGCATATTTCAGCCCCTGACCGAGGTCCCCTCCGTTGTTGATAGTGCCCACCGCGAGGTTGCTGGCCATCGGGCCATAGACGGGGCCGAGATAGGCCGCAGCCACGATGGCAATAGCCAGCGATGGAGCCGCTCCCAGGCTGTTATTGCTGTACTTGTAGGAGTCATGGAACTCCTTCACCGCCCGCCAATCCACATCCCCACGGGCTTCGGCGTCCTTGATCCACGCCAGGTTCGGATCGGCCTGCACCATCGCATCGATGGCCTGACTGACGGACTGCTGGTCGAGGTGCTTGTAGTCGATCTTCAGCCCGTCCACGGCCTTGATCGTCAGGTTGCCCTGAGCGATCAACTCGCTCTGCCGCACGGTTTCGTCGGTCTTGCCCTTGCCCTTGGCGCTGCTCCAGGCAAGGTCGCTGTTGCTCTTCTCGTGGCTCTCCTGGTGCAGGTCCTTCACCGCTTCGAAGGTGACTTCGCCGCCGCTGAGAATGGCGATGTCATTGCCCGCCTCCAGTTTGGCTCCCTGGTACTTCTGGTCGCCGCCGCTGAGCAGGGTGATGTCGGCGCCGGCGCTGATTTCGCTGCCCACGGCTTTGACGTCGGTGACTTCGTCACGCTGGGTCTTCTTCTTGCCCCAACTGCCCTTTTCTTTCTTGTCGTAAAGGCTGTAGTCGCTGTCGTTGGCGGCGAGCAGTTCGATCTTGTCGCCGGCGACCAGGTAGGCTTCGTTACCGGCGCCGATCTTGCTGCTGACCAAGGTGATGTTGTCGCCCGCGCTGATCAGGACGTCGCCACCGGCGTTGACCTCGGAGGCCTGCTGGCCCACGTGGTCTTCCTGGGTGGTGACCTTCTTGCCGCCGCCCTTGTACTTGGCATCGCTGTGCTCTTCGTTGGCGGCGGAGGCGAGGACTACGTCGCGCCCGGCGCTCATGGCGATGTCGCGGGCGGCGTCGATGCGGCTGGCGACGGCGCTGAGGTCACGGCCGGCGTTGAGTTCGAGGTTGCCGCCAACCTGCACTTCGCTGGCGTGCTGGGTAACGCTGGTGACGTTGCCGGTGACGCGGCGGCTCTGGAAGTCGAAGCTGTCGACTTCCTGCGCGGCGTCTCCAAGGCTTAGCTTCTCTAATATTCGAAATCTTAAAGAACCAGAGGCTTACGATTTAGAGTAGAAAATAAATCTGTCCCCTTTTTCTCCTTGTCCCCTTTTTCTCCTAACACCACCTGTCGGTTATGGCCCCGCTGAACGACATGATGTGGGTAGTTAGGTAATATGACACGACCAACCCTAGGCATCGCTCTCTCCATGCGTATTTTATTTTAGAGAAAGGCTACCACTTATAAGTGGTACTTAGTCACCTTCACATTAGCCGAGATTAGAGTAGGAAAAATAAATCTGTCCCCTTTTCGGTCTAAGGCACTGCCCTGGAGGATGTTGTACAGGGTGCCTTGCAGCGCGTCGTTGAAGGAGCCTTGCCCCAAGGCTTCGTTGGCCACGCCGGTCAGTGCGCCCTGAGTCAGTTGCGCCCCGGCAAATCGGGTCCAGGAGTGTAGTTGTTGGGTCAGTTGGCCGTGATGAATGCTCTCGGAATCGAAATGACAGTACGTCCCCAACTGGTGCACTAAGAAGAAGGAGACAGCTTTATTTTCTGTACTCTAACCAGCAAGTTCTAGAGTAGAAAAATAAATCTGTCCCCTTTTCGCGGAGGAGTTCGGGGGCAGGATCATGGATGGGCGGCTACCCCCGCCACTGACCGCGAATAAAACAACACCGGCGCGAGGCCGCTGTCAGGTGACTACTGCACCTGTACAAACTACGATTCCTATTGCTCTGACAAGGCTGCAAGTACAGCGTTAAGCAAGGTATCGCTATCATCCACTGCTGCTGACGCTTCATATATTGATTCAGCCGAAGAGAGCAGAGACTCTTCACCTCCACCAAAAGCTAAGGCCGATACAGCACGAGCTTGACTAAACAAGTTCAAAGCATTCGCATCAAACCCAGACTCTTCCTCAGAGCTCTCTTGAAAGTCAAAGTACTCACTATCTAGCTTTTCAGAAAAATCTTTCAACTCCAACACAAGTCGAGGTGAAAACATCTCTCCTCGACGTAACTTTTCCATAGATAAGTCCACGACAGAGTTCGATAGCGAAACAGCCTTTAACGCATGATCGCAAGCAGCAAGAACCGCTCGCTTCCTTTGTTCGGAAGTGGCTGCTGCCAATTTCTCGACCAGATACTCTGAAATTGTTTCTAATCGCATTGTCACTGTTTGTTCCTAGGAAGTGGCTTTAAAGGTGTAGAGACATTGGCACCAGTCGGCTCAAGAATATTTTGACACGAAGCGCAGACAGGCCTGGTCGCACCGATATCAATCACCTTTAAACCATTTGCATTTGCATATTTAACAATATCAGCCTCTGCATGCCCCGTGCCTGCGATTACCTTTTCCCCAGACTGCAACGTCACACCTGGACGAAGATAACCACGTGGCTCACTTGTACTGACCAAGACAGAGCGAGCACCGTTTGCATCTTCTACTACCGCCACTCCCATAGTTATTCGCCCTTTGGAGTTAGCGGGTATCTGGGCTTGTAATTCACTCACACGATTTTGGACAAGATCAGAAGGTTTCTCATAGGCAAGACCGCGCCCAACAGATTGACCTCCCCCTTTTGGGACTTGCGGAGCCGGCAGCTTACCCAATCCCTCGACCAGATCAGCAGCCTCAGATACTTTACCTTCCTTGTAAAGAGCCTTCGCCTTGCCCAGGATCTTCCCGGCGGCATCCCCAATGCCCGGGACCAAGCCTATGCCGGCCATCGTGTAATCGAAGGGGTCCTGTGCCTCAACAAAGCTTTTGGCATCGCCATAACCCGGAATGAAATCCGAGCCAAAACTGACCATCGCTTCGGCCAGACGCTTGGAGTCAGCTGCCGTTATCGGGTTATTAACCGCCAGGTTGCTCTGCAGCTCCGCAGTGATGGTGTACGCCATCAACTGGGGATTCTGCCTAGCCTGTTCGGCCTGCTCCCAACCTTCGGCACTCCAACTGGCCTTCTGCAGACTTCTCGCTGCTTCAAGCGCTTCCTTGCGTAGCGCCGTGCAAGTCGCACCGTTGCCCCCTGGTGAGCACGCTGCGAGTAGCGCCAAGTCACGATTGCGGTCGAGCTGATTTAGCTCATCAACGCGGCCACAAGCGGTTGAGTCCCCGCCGTTGCATGCCTTCTTGGCCTCGAAGCGCTCCTGGTTTTCTTCGTGGTTGAGGTAGTTGTACTGAACAGAGTTCTTCGCCGCCCAAGCCCCTGTTTCGAGCTGACTGGAACTGGCATTGCTGTCCTGCGCCACGGCGCCGATCAGGCCCACCAGTTGCGAACTCATGGTCAGCAGCGCTTCACGGTTTTCCGGTGAATAGCCGCTGACCAACTTGTCCAGGTCTGCTACCAAGGCTTCGTTGAGGCCGGCACCTGCCGCACCTGCAGCGAAGCTATCACCACGCGCTTGTGCGGCGAGGCCACCCATCAAGGCGTGCATCACCACCATTTGCGCATCACCAGCCTGTAGGCCGTGCGTGCTGCCGAAGTCGCCGATGGCGTTGAAGCCCGCCGCCGCGAAGGTGTTGTAGACGCTGTCCTTGAGTGCATCACCAAAACTGCCACCCTGCCCCATGGTCTTGCTCAGGGCAGTGCTGGTGATGTTTTGCGCAGCCTGGTTGGCGGCGAAACGACTGACACCACTGACGTCGCTCAGGTCCACCGTGACCTTTTTGGTAATCGGGTCAGTCTTGGTGTTCAGCATGTCATCGAAGTAGGCGGAGGTCAGGCCGCCAACGAGGCTGGCAATCGCCATCTGCTTAAGGTTGTCGCTACTGAAGCTGTCGCTGAGGACTTTGCCCAGGTCTCCCTTGTTGTTGATCAGGCTGACGCCAGCCGTTCCTGCGAGACTGCCTGCCGCCCCCACACCAGCGCCCATGGCAAAGCTGCCTCCGGCAACGCCGGCACTGCTGAGAGCCCCCGCCGCTGCCATACCGCCAATAGCCGCCGCCGCGATAGCAACAGCCAATTGCGTGGCCGGGCCCATGCCGGAGCTGCTGTAGCTGTAGGAATCGTGGAATTCCTGCACCGCGCGCCAATCAATATCCCCGCGCGCCTCGGCATCTTTCAGCCACGCCAGGTTCGGATCGGCCTGCACCATCGCATCGATGGCCTGGCTCACGGACTGCTGGTCGAGGTGCTTGTAGTCGATCTTCAGCCCGTCCACGGCCTTGATCGTCAGGTTGCCCTGAGCGATCAACTCGCTCTGCCGCACGGTTTCGTCGGTCTTGCCCTTGCCCTTGGCGCTGCTCCAGGCAAGGTCGCTGTTGCTCTTCTCGTGGCTCTCCTGGTGCAGGTCCTTCACCGCTTCGAAGGTGACTTCGCCGCCGCTGAGAATGGCGATGTCATTGCCCGCCTCCAGTTTGGCGCCCTGGTACTTCTGGTCGCCACCGCTGAGCAGGGTGATGTCGGCGCCGGCGCTGATTTCGCTGCCCACGGCTTTGACGTCGGTGACTTCGTCACGCTGGGTCTTCTTCTTGCCCCAACTGCCCTTTTCTTTCTTGTCGTAAAGGCTGTAGTCGCTGTCGTTGGCGGCGAGCAGTTCGATCTTGTCGCCGGCCACCAGGTAGGCTTCATTGCCGGCGCCGATCTTGCTGCTGACGAGGGTGAGGTTTTCGCCCGCGCTGATCAGGACGTCGCCACCGGCGTTGACCTCGGAGGCCTGCTGGCCGACGTGGTCTTCCTGGGTGGTGATCTTCTTGCCGCCGCCCTTGTACTTGGCGTCGCTGTGTTCTTCGTTGGCGGCGGAGGCGAGGACTACGTCGCGCCCGGCGCTCATGGCGATGTCGCGGGCGGCGTCGATGCGGCTGGCGACGGCGCTGAGGTCGCGGCCGGCGTTGAGTTCGAGGTTGCCGCCAACCTGCACCTCGCTGCCGTGCTGGGTGACGCTGGTGACGTTGCCGGTGACGCGGCGGCTCTGGAAGTCGAAGCTGTCGACCTCCTGCGCGGCCTCCAGGCGCAGGTCGCGTCCGGCGGTAAGGTCGGCATTGCCGCCGGCCTGGATGACACTGCCGGCGCTGATCAGGTCGCGGCCGGCGGTGATCTCCAGGTCGCCGCGGGCTTCGATGCGGGCGGCGTTGTTGGCGATTTCCTTGTGGATGCGGTGGGCCTCGTTGCTGGCGTCGACCGAGGTGATGCTGCGCTCGTTGATGACGTCGCCGGTCAGCGCGGTGAGGCTGACGTCGCGGCCGCTGATGATGCCGCCAGCCGCGTTGCGGATGCTGTCGACGGCCAGCAGGTCGAGGCGGTTGCCGGCTTCGATCAGGCCGCTGTTGTTGATGTTGGTGGCGCTGGCGGCGAGGTCGCCGCTGGCGCGCAGGGTGCCCTGGTTGGTCAGGTTGCCGCCGCTGATCAGCGACAGGTCGTTGCCCATGATCAGGGCACCGTTGGCGGCCAGGCGGCCTTCGGCCTGGGCGAGGTAGAGCACCGGCACCAGGACCTTTTCACCATTGATGGTGGCTTCTTCGAGCCAGACGATATCGTGGGTCAGCGCGGCGACCTGCTCGGCGGAAAGGCCGACGCCCAATTGCAGCTGGAGGCTGTCCTTGTAGGCGATGGCGTTGTCCATCAGGTACTTGAACAGGGCTTCGTCGCTGGCCATGCCGTCGATGTAGCGCTGGCCGGTGCGGGCGATCACCGCCTGCTGGATCAGGCGCTGTTCGTAGAGGCCGTCGCCGAGGCGCTTCTGTGCCTTGTCCGGGTCGTAGCCGAGCTGGCCGAGCAGGTAGTCGGAGCCGAGGAAGCTCTTCAGGTTGGTCAGCTCAGGGTTGGTCTCGACCAGGTATTTGTGGCTGTTGTCCGGTGTGGCGCTGCTGGGCAGGCCCTGTACGCGCGGGACGTTGAGGGCCGCGCCTGACTGGGCATCGGCGCTGGCGACGTTGCCAGCCGGGACGACACTGCCCGCGCCAGGCGCAGCGCCGTCGAGGCTCCGTTCGCGCTGCGCGGCGCTGATGCTCTGGCCGCTGAAACTGAGATCGCCCGCACCCTGCACTGTGCCGGTGCTGCCGCCGGTGCCGCCCTGGCCGCTGAGGCGGAAGAGGCCGTTTTCGCCCTGCGGCAGGCTGAAGCCCGGCAGGGTGACGGGGTTGACCTGCTTCTGCGCGAGGTCCGGCGGCAGTTGCGAGGTGATCGCCAGTTGGACGGTGGTGGCGCCGTTGGCAACACCGACGTCGCGCGGGCTGATGGTCTGCGCACCGGCGTCGCGCTTCACCACGCTGTTGTCGAAGCGTTCGCTGGCGTTGATCACCACATCGCCGGCGGCCTGGATCACCGCGGAGGCGGCGGGAGAGCCGGAGACCGCTACGTCGGAAGTAGTGATGTTGTAGAAGCCATCCGGGAAGCCACCGGAATCGAAGACTTGCTGGCGGGTCAGGCGGCCGGGATCGTAGTCCGGAGAGTTCGGGTCGTTGTAGCTGTTGTAGAGGTCCTTGTTGGTACGGAAGACCCAGTACTCATTGTCGTTGCGGGTGTAGAACTCGGCGTTGTAGTGGCGCTCGACGCCGCCAGCGGCGCCCTGGTTGCGGAAGGTGGCCGTCTGGATGTCGATGTTTCCGCCCGAGCCAATACTGCTGTAGAGGTTGTCGAAGGAGCCGCCACGGAAGCGGAAGTCGCCGCCGGCGGTGATCGACGCCTGCGGCGCGTCCTTGAGAATGACGTCCTCGGAGCGCTCCTGGGATAGGAAGTGGACTTCGCAGCCCTTGCCATCGCAGACGTCGTCGTACTTGAACTGGATGCTGCCGGAAACAATGCGCTCGCCGATCTGGAAGTCGTCGGCACGGCGGTTGTCGAAATCCTGCACCAGCAGGGTCATGGCGCCGGCGCTTTCGAAGCTGCCGGAGATGTTCTGCACGCTGCTCGCCCAGCCTTCCTGGTCGTTGGCGGCGATGTGCAATATGCCCAGGCTGTAGAGGTCGGCGTTGCGGTTGGTGAAATTCTGCATGCGCAACTGCATGTTGCCGCCACTGAAGATCAGGCCGTTCTCGTTGAGCAGGTTACCGGCGCCCAGATACAGATTGCCGGCGCTGCCGAGGGTACCGCGGTTGTTGAGGCTGGCGGCGCTGACGCGCAGGTCCTGGGTGGCGGTCAGGCGACCGCCGTTGTCGAGGGTGCCGCTGCTGTTGATGACTGTCGTCGCGCCACCGCCTCCAATGCTGCCACTCTGGCCGATACCGATGTAGCCAGCGCCGAGGGACAGGCTGCCCAGGCTGCTCAGGCGGCCATCGGCGGTGTAGTTGCCGCTCAGATCGAGATCGAGCGTGCCATCGCTGGCGATCAGGCCGGCGTTGGCCCAGTTGCCGCCGCGGCCGATGAGGCTCTGCGCGGCCAGCAGCTGGCCGTTGGCGCCCTGGTTGAGCTGGCCGATATCCAGGTTCAGGTTGCGTGCCTGGATGATGGCGTTGTTGGTCCAGCTGGCGGCCTGGTAGGTGAGGCTGCCGTTGGAGGTGAAGTTGCCGCCGGCAAGGCCGGCCTGGCCGAGGTCGACGCCGAAGGTGCCGGTGCCGACGTGCAGCACGTTGCCGCCGCCGTTCTGCAGGGCGCCGGTCTGCAGGATCAGGTCCTGGGTGGCGCCTTCGATGCGGCCGAGGTTGTTGTTGAGCAGGCCGCCGCTGACGATCTTCATCTGGCTGGGGCTGGCTGCGCGCATCAGGCTGGCGGGCGTCTGGCCCAGCGCGCGAATGGCGCCGACCACGTTGTTGATGCTGGCTGCGCCGAGGGTCAGGTTGCCGCTGCTTTCGATCAGTCCGAACTGGTTGTTCAGCGCGCCGTTCAGGCTGGCGTCGATACTACCGGCGCCGATCTTGCCGCCTTGGCCAAGTGCTGTGCCGTCGTTGAGCAGCTGGTTGCCGTGCAGGTAGAGCAGGTTGCCGGCGTAGAGGCCGCCGCCCTGGTTGTTCAGGTCGGTGGTGCTGATGCGGTTGTCGCCGCTGACCGCCGAGAGGTGGCCGGCGCGGTTGTCGATGCCGCCCGTGGCGGTGATATCGAGGCCCTTGGCCTGGGTGGTGCCGGCGTTGTTGCTGAAGGTGCCGGTGACCAGCTTGAGGTTGCCGTTGGCGGCATTGATGACACCGCCGTTGCTGTTGTCGAGGCTGGCGCTGCCCAGGTCGAGCTGGCCGGTCTGGCTGATGATGCGGCCGTTCTGGTTGCCGAGGGCGCCGGTTGTCTTGAGGGTGGTGTCGCCCTGGCCCTGCAGGGTGCCGCCGCCGTTGGCGATGCTGGCGGCGCTGAGGTTGAGCTGGCCGGCCTTGCTGAAGACCAGGCCGTCCTGGCCGTTGAGCAGTTCGGCGGTGAGTTGCAGGGTCAGGTCGTCCTGCGCGGCCACGGTGCCGCCGACGCTGTTGTCGAAGCGCCCGGCGAGGACCTTGAGCAAACCCTGGCTGGCGAGCTGGCCGCCACGGTTTTCCAGGCTGCCGACGCTCAGGTTGAGCGGGCCGCCGCTGGCGATCTTCGAGCCGGCGCCGTTGTTCAGCAGCGCGCCGAGCAAGCCCAGGCGCAGCGCGCCCTGGCTGACCAGGCTGCCGCCGCTGTTGTTCAGGCTGGCGGCGTCGTAGTCGACGCTGGCCGCGCTGATCTGCCCGGTGCGGTTATCCACAGCCTTGGCGCTGCCAGTCAGGCCGCCCTGGGCACTGAGCAGGCCGCCGTTGCTATTGTCCACGTCGCCGCCCACGGTCAGGCCGAGCCCGCCCTGGGTGGAAACGATGCCGCCGGCGTTGTTCAGGCTGCCGGCGCCAAGGCCGAGGTTGCCCTTGCTGACCAGCGCGCCGGCGTCGTGGTTGTCCAGCGCACCGCTGACCGTCAGGGTCAGCGCGCCATCGCGGCTGGAGAGCGTGCCGCTGCTGCTGTTGTCCAGGCTGGCGGCGTTGACCAGCAGGCCTTGCCAGCCGGAGAGCAGGCCTTGGCTTACGTTGCGCAGGGCGCCGGCGTTCAGTTCGAGCTGGCCGGCGCTGATGATCCGGCCGCTGTCGCCGTTGTCGAGCTGGCCGCTGGCCGTGAGCGCAAAGCCCTGGCTGGCGGAAATTTCCCCGCCCCGGTTGTCGAGGTTGCCCAGGCCGTTGATCTGCAGGGCGCCGGTGGCGCTGAGCAGGCCGCCACGGTTGTCGAAGTCGCCGCGCTGGGCGCCGTTGCCCAGGTCGAGGGTGACCTTGCCTTCGCCGATCAGTGCGGCCTGGCGCTGGATCAGTTGGGCGACGATCAGGTGCAGGTCGCCCTTGGCGGAGATTTCCCCGCCGTCTGTGGATTCGAGCTTGCCGCCGCGCAGGGTCAGCGCGCCCTGGCTGGTGATCAGGCCACCGGGCTTGCCGGTGGCGCTGGCGCCGTTGAGGACGTTGCCGGCGCCGAGGTCGAGGCCCAGGGCACCGCTGATCACACCGTCGCGGTTGTCGAGGTCGGCGGTGCTGGCGTCGAGGCGGCCCTGGGCGAGCAGGCGGCCGTCGCGGTTGTCGGTGCTGCCGGTGGCCAGCAGCAGGTCGCCGGTGGCGGACAGCAGGCCACCCTGGTTGTTCAGGCTGGCGCTGCCGACATTGAGCTTGCCGCTGGCGACCAGTGCGCCGTCGCCGTGGTTGTCCAGCGCGCCCTGGCTGCGCACGAGCAGGTCGCCCCGGCTGGCGAGGGTGCCGCCCTGGCTGTTGTCCAGGCTGGCGGCGCTGACGCTGAGGCCGTTAGTTCCGGAAAGCACCCCGGCGTTGCTGTTGTTCAGCGCGCCGCTGGTGAGGGTCAGACGGTCGCCGGAGAGGATCTTTCCGTCCTGGTTGAGCAATGTCCCGGTAGTGAGGGCGAAGGCGCGGTCACTGGAGATTTCACCGCCCCGGTTGTCGAGACTGACGACGTTGCGCAACACCAGTTGGCCGGGGCTGCCGAGCAGGCCGCCGGCGTTGTTCAGGGCGCCGCCCTGGAGGTCGAGGTCGACGCCGCCCTGGCCGATCAGCTGGCCGCCGCCATGCTGGTCGAGGCCAGCGATGCGGCCGTCGATGACGCCGCGCGCGGAGAGGCTGCCGCCCTGGCTGTTGTCCAGCTGGACGGTGGCGAGGTGGATGGCGGCGTCGGTGACGATGCGACCCTGCTGGCTGTTGTCGAGCTTCGCGCCTTGCAGGCGAATGTCGCCGGCGGCGCTGAGGAGGCCGCCGGCGTTGTTCAGGTCGGCGCCGGCAAGGTCGATGCTGCCGTCGCTGAGCAGCTTGCCGCCGCGGTTGTCGAGCGCACCGGCGAGACGGGAGAACAGCAGGCCGGCACTGGAGACCGCGCCCCCACGGTTGTCGAGGCTGCCGGCGTTGAGGGTCAGGCTGCCCTGGCTGAGCAAGGCGCCGTTACCGCTGTTGTCGAGCGCGCCGGCCAGTTGCAGCCAGAGGCTGTTCTGGCTGTTCACCCGGCCGCCCTGGCTGTTGTCCAGGCTCTGCCCGGTGATGCTCAGGCCGTCGCGGCCGGCCAGGGTGCCGGCGCGGTTGGCGATGCGCTGCACCTGCAGGTCGAGGCCGGCGTCGCCGATGACCTTGCCGGCGCCGTTGTCCAGGCTGGCAGCCTGCACAGCGACCTTGGCGCGGCTGGAGATTTCGCCGCCCTGGTTGAGCAGGTCGGTGCCTTTGACGCTGACGCCATTGTTGGCGGCGATGAGGCCGCCGTTACGGTTGTCGAGCTGCCCGGCTTCGAGGTTCAGCGCGCCCTGGGCGAGCAGTTCGCCGCCCTGCTGGCTGAAGCTGTCGGCCTTGGCCTGCAGGTCACCCTTGGCATTCACGCTGCCCTGGGCGTTGTTCACCTGGCTGGCCGTCAGGCGCAGTGCCGCGCCGCTGTCGAGGGCGCCGCCCTGGCTGTTGTCCAGCTGCCCGACGTCGATCTTCAACTCGCCCAGGCTGCTGATCACGCCCAGCGCGCTGTTGTTCAGGCTGGCCCCGGACAGGGTCACGCCGGCGTCGCCGACCACCAGCCCGCCCCGGTTGTCGAGGGTGCCGGCCTGCACGCCGAGCGCGCCCTTGGCCGAGAGCAGGCCATCGGCCTGGTTGTCGAGCTTCTGCTGGACGCGGGCCTGCAGGGTGCCGTTGCTGACCAGGGTGCCCTTGCCACTGTTGTCGAGGCTGTCGAGGGTGAAGTCCAGCGACTGCTCGGCGGAGAACAGGCCCAGGCGGTTGTCCAGCGCGCCGCCGCTGACTTGCACGCGGTTAGCGACGGCCTGGCCGTTGCGGTTGTCCAGACGCGCGGCGCTGAGATTCAGCTGGTCGCTGGCGAGCAATCGGCCCTGGCGGTTGTCCAGGCTGGCGGAGCTGATGCGGGTGGTGGCGCCCTTGAGCGCGCCGCCCTGGTTGTCCAGGGTGCCGCTGGCGTTGATATCGAGGTTGCGACTGGCGACCACGCTGCCGCTGTTGCGCAGGTTTTGCGCGCTGATCGCCACATCGCCCTGGGCGTTGCGGCTGTTGTCCGGATTCACGCCAGCTTCGAGGATGCTGGTATTGGCCAACTGCGCAGCGGAAAGCTGAATGCGCGAGCCGGCAGCCAGTTGCCCCTGATTGGTCAGCGTTCCATTGGCATTCAGTTCGGCAGCACCGGCCGCATAGGCCGGGCCGGTGAGGGCGATGTCCTGGGCCCTGGCGCGCAGGTTGCCGGCGGCGCTGGTGCGGGCCAGGGTCAACTGGCCGTTGGCGTCGATCTGGATGTCACCGCCGCTGGCGGCCATGTTGCCGGCGAGTTTTACCCCGACGCCCTGCTCGGTGCCCACCAGGCGGATGGCGCCGGCGTACATGCCGCCCAGCGCGGAGCTGTCGATCGCCAGTTGCGGCTTGGCGCTGCCGTCGTCGGCCTTGGCGGTGGCGGCGAGGGTCTCGGCGTCCACCTGGTTGCGGCCGGTCACCACGGCGAGTTGCTGTGCGTAGAGGTCGGCGTTGAGCTTGGCACTGCGGGTAATCAGCTCGAACTGGTCGAGGTTGCTGGCGTTCAGGCCGGCGCCTTCGACGCTGATCTCGCCGCCGTCGACGTCGTAGCCACGCAGGCGCTCGCCATCCATCAGCGGCTTGCCGGTGGTCAGCGTGGCGCGCGGAGTATTGATGAAGCCGCAGCCGTTGCAGGTGATGCCGTGGGGGTTGGCGACGATGACGTGGGCTGCCTGCCCGGCCACTTCGGTGTAGCCGCGCAGCTGCGAGGGATTGGCCCCGGTGACTTCGTTGAGGATCTTGTTGGCCGCGCCACCCTTGAGGTTCGGGTTGCCGACGATGATCCCGCCCAGTTGGGTGGACTGGGTCTTGCCGGTGGCGTTGTTGAGGATCAGGCCGTTCTGCCCGACGTTGTAGTCGCTGAACCTGTTGTGGGAGAGGCCCGCGCCGTTGGGCGTGGCGATGTTCACCACGGGCACGCCGTTGCCCGCCGCGCCCAGGTGCGTATTGCCACCGGCTGCCGCATCCACCGCCAGCTCGGCCGCTGCCGCAACGATGGGGTTGAGGATCAGGATGCCGGAAAGCACGCTGGCAATGGCCTGGTACAGCGGGTGGCGTACGTCCATGTGGGAATCTCCCAAGTGCCGGCAGATGCCAGCTACTAGCTAAAGAGCGAATCGGTTCAGAAGAAGAGGTCGACGCGGAAATACACCGGGTGCTCGCGTCGCTCGATGATGTCGGGGCGCTCCAGGGAGCGCGCCAGGGTCACAGAGGCGGCGGCGTACTGCCCGCGTGCGCTGAACTCCAGGCCATGGCCGCTCATGCGCCCGGAGAGGCCCGGGTTGTATTGGCCGTGCTCGATGACGCCGAAGTCGTAGGCATAGGCCACGCCGTACTCCTGCACCCAGGGCAGCAGCGGCTCCCAGGTCACGGCGCGGCGCCAGCGCAGCTGATTGCGCCAGTAGTAACCGGAGTCGCCGGAGAGGGTCTGGTCCTTGAAGCCGCGGATCGAACTGAGGCCGCCCAGGCTGATGCGCTGCGGGCTGTAGAGCACGTCTTCACTGTGCTGGCCGGTGGCGAGGCTTTCGAAGCTGAAGGCTTGCTCCCACAGCGTGAACGGCTGCAGGTAGCTCAGGGTCAGGCTGTACTTGTTGTAGCGGGCAGTGGGGCTACCGTGCGGGGCGTCGTGGTCGTCGTCCTGCGCGCCGAAGGCGCCGACGCCGCGCTGCCAGCCGATGTCGGCGTTGACGAAGGCGCTGCCGACGCGCCGGCCGTGGTTGAAGCCCAGGCTGAATTCGCTGAGGTGGGTGCTGGAAACGTCGAGCAGGGTGTCGTCGATGTAGTTGCGCGTGCGCTGGTGGCTGAGGCCGAAATTCACCCCGGTCTTGCTCACGTCGTCGCGGAACAGTACGCGCTCGGCGCCCAGTTGATGGGTCTCGTTGTCGCCGTCGTACTTGAAGGCGAAGCCGGCGTCCTCGTTGCGGGTGCGGTAGTAGTTGCGGCTGTAGCTGTAGTTGAAGGTCCACCAGCCGTAGGGAACGCTGTACCACAGGCTCTGGTTGTCGGAGTGCTTCCAGTGGTCGCTGACCACATCCTCGCCGTAACGCAGGCCGAACTGGTCGGCCAGGCCCAGCGGGCTGTCCCAGTCCAGCCCGACACCGGCCTGCTGTTCACCGGAGGTCGAGTCGCCGTTGTTGTCGCGGCTGGCGCGAGGGCAGGCGGTTGATCTGGTCGACCAGTTGTTCCAGGTCGCGCAGGTTGAGAATTTCGCCGGTGGCGCCGGGAAAGGTCATGGCCAGCTCGCGCTCGCTGGCCAGCTCCGATTGGTCGAAGCCTTCGAAGCGGCCCTCGACCACGATGATCTTCAGCTCGCCGCTGGAGAGGTCCTGCTGCGGCAGGTAGGCGCGGGTAGTGACGAAGCCGCGCGAGAGGTAGTGGTCGGTGATGCCCTTGAGCAGCTCGTTGAGCTGGTTCACGCCCAGGCATTGACCCTGGTACGGCGCCAGCAGCGCTTCGCGCGAACGCGCGTCGAGGTGCTCGGCACCTTCGAGGCTGATGCTGCGGATAGTGAAGCAACGGGTGTCCGGCGCGGTGGTCGGCGGCGCCTCGGCCGGTGCCTTGCCGGGGAGCTGCTGGAGCTCTTCCAGGCGCTGGCGCTGTTCGCGCAGCAGTTGTTCCTGGCGCTGGCGCTGGAGGTCGTTGTCACCCGGCGAGGGGAGTGGCGCGGCAAAGCTTGCCGAGGCACAGCAGAATGCCAGGAGAGGCATCCAGCCACGGTAGATAACGTGCATCCTTTCGATCCCTATCATCTGCCCAACCGGACAGCCCACCCCAAAAGGTCGATAGGATCATAAATGATACATGATACCCATAAGCCATCATCTTTTCAGGATGTAAGCATTTTCCCATTTTTATGGGAATTGACGCACAGGAGGGCTTCTCCTGCCCGCCCATCTGTCACGGCCTGGGCACCAACGCCGGCAGCAGTTGGCGGGAGATCGCCTCGCGCACCGCGGGCAGCAGCGTGGCGTTGCCGGCGAGCATTTCTTCCACCAGGCGGCGCAGGGCCATTGAGCGCTCCGGGGTCAGGGCGCGGACGGCGTATTCGCAGGCCTGCTCCGCAGTGACATCCGGCGGCACGGCGAAGCCCAGCGCTTGCAGGCGTTCGCGGAAATCGTCCTGGTCGATCAGGTCGGCATGCATCATGGCGGTTCTCCTGGGAGCGGCTCGGGTTTCCATCGATTCTGGTAAGCCCGGCGAAGGGCGGCAAGCGCCCGGCCGACGGAATGTCCGCAACGGGCACGCACAGGTCGTTTTCGGCTAATCGCACGGGCAATCCGCCAGGCAGACTGCGATCCATACGGAACCTGCAAGCCTCACCGGCCCAGGCTTCACGCACACCGAGAGCCCGACACCGGCTCGCTTTGTCCCCTGTCACGCGTCGGGCGTCCCAGGGGATTTTTTTCGCTCGGCGCTGAGGCGATGTGCCGTTGGAGGCGTTCGCCGGATTTATGTTCGGTCAAGCGCTGCCCTAGCGCCCGAGAAAGCCCCGCAACGCCTGGAAAATCGCGCGGTACAGGGCTTCCACCTCTTCCACGCCGCGAGCGCGCAGGCAGGCGTGTACCAGTCCGGCGCCGGCGAAATAATCCACCGCCACGCCGGCTTCACCCAGGCGGTCGCGGTACAGCGCGCCGTCGTCGCGCAGGGGATCGGATTCGGCGACGGCGATGAAGGCCGGCGGCAGCCCGCGCAGGTCCGGCGCCAGCAGTGGCAGCGCGAGCGGGTCCTGCCAGTCGGCGGGGCGGGAAAGGTAGGCCGCCAGGTAGCGGCCAACGTCGGCGCTGGACAGCAACGGCGCGTCAACGCAGCTTGTGCGCGACGGTGTGTCGGCATTGCCCAGGGCGGGATAGATCAGCGCCTGCCCCCGCGGCAGCGTCTCGCCCGCATCGCGCAGGGCGAGGCAGAGCGCGGCGCTGAGGTTGCCGCCGGCGCTGTCGCCAGCCACCAGCAGGCGGCGGTTATCCACAGGCTCGCCCAAACCGCCGGCGAGCAGTTGCCGCCACACCGCCAGGCAGTCGTGCAGGGCGGCGGGATACGGATGTTCCGGCGCCAGCCGGTAGCTGACGGCGACCACCAGGGCGCCCAGCTCGGCAGCCAATTCCGCGCAGATCATGTCGTGGGTGCGCGCATTGCCCAGTATCCAGCCGCCGCCGTGCAGGTAGAGCAGGGCCGGCCAGCCTGCCACCGGGGGCGATCCGTCGGGCCGGTAGAGGCGCAGGGCGACCAGCCCCTCGGGTTGCACATCGCGGATCAGCACGCCCTCTGGAGGCGGCGGGGCGAAGGCAACGGCCATGCGTTCATAGCCGTCACGCTGGGCGGCGAGGGAAGGGTCGGCCACGGCAAAGGCTTCCGTCCGGGCGATGAAGGCCTGCATGGCGTCGGACAGCGGGTAGTGGTGCGTCATCGACGTTCGACCGGCAGGCCGATGGTGCGCCCGACGTAGTCCGGGCGCGGCAACGAGCGATGGGCTTCGGCCAGCGCCAGCACGCGCTCCAGCACCAGGCCTTCGAAGGGCGCCGAGCGCGCGCCGCCTTCGAGGTTCACGTGCAGCAGCATCTGCTCGCTGGCGGCCAGGGCGAGGTCTTCGTTGGCGCGGTGCAGGCTGTGGAAAACCTGCAGGCGCTTGCGGTCGTGGGCGATCAGCTGGGTGCGCACTTCAACTTTCTCGCCTTCCTTCACCTCGTGCAGGTAGTTGAGGTGCACTTCGAGGGTGAACAGCGAGTCGTTGGTCGCCGCGCGGTGTTCGGCGTCGAGGCCGAGGTGGTCCATCAGCGCGTCGGTGGCATGGCTGAACAGCAGCAGGTAGAAGGCATCGCGCAGGTGGCCGTTGTAGTCGGTCCACTCGGCGAGGATGGGGGTTTCCCAGGTTTTCAGGGCGTGCATGGCGCGGCTTCCGTGAGGCCCTCACCCCAGCCCTCTCCCGGAGGAAGAGGGGGCGGTTCGGAGCGGGTGATGAACCGTGAGGTTAGTCGGCGAAGGCGAAGCCGTGTTCCGACTTGGTGTCCCTGATGGCGCCAAGCACCGCCAGCAGGCAGTCGTCGCGGTAGCGTTCCAGCTCGGCGATGCTGCGGCTGCCCTGCTGCTCGGCGGTGCCTTCCACCACGCGGTCGATCAGGGTGTCGGTCAGCTCGGGGGCCGGCAGGTAGGTCCAGGGCAATTGCAGCGCCGGGCCGAACTGCGCCATGAAGTGGCGCATCCCGGCATTGCCGCCGGCCAGGGTGTAGGTGAGGAAGGTGCCCATGAAGGACCAGCGCAGGCCGGCGCCGAAGCGGATGGCGTCGTCGATCTCGCCGGTGCTGGCGACGCCGTCGTTGACCAGGTGCAGGGCTTCGCGCCAGAGGGCTTCGAGCAGGCGGTCGGCGATGAAGCCGGGCACTTCCTTGCGCACGTGCAGCGGGCGCATGCCGAGGGATTCGTAGACCTGGATGGCAGCCTGGATGGCTTCCGGCGCGGTCTTCGCGCCGCCCACCACTTCCACCAGCGGCAGCAGGTAGACCGGGTTGAACGGGTGGCCGACCACGCAGCGCTCGGGGTGCGTGGCGTCGGCGTAGAACTCGCTGGGCAGCAGGCCCGAGGTGCTGGAGCCGATCAGGGCGTTGGGCTTGGCGGCGGCACTGATCCTGGCGTGCAGCTCGCATTTCAGGTCGAGGCGTTCGGGGGCGCTTTCCTGGATGAAGTCGGCGTCGCGCACGCACTCCTCGACGGTGGCGACGAAGCGCAGGCGATCGGGCGACGCGCCGGGGACGAGGCCGGCCTTTTCCAGCGCCGGCCAGGCGTTGGCGATGCGCGCGCGCAGCGCGGCTTCGGCGCCGGGAGCCGGGTCCCAGGCGATGACGTCGAGGCCGTGGGCCAGGGCGCGGGCGACCCAGCCGCTGCCGATGACGCCGCTGCCGAGGGCGGCGAAGGTCTTGATGTGGGTGATGAAGGACATGGAAAGCGCTCCAACGAATAGGGGCATGGGCTTTTCGTAGGAGCGGGCTTGCTTGCGAACAGGGTCCGCAGCAGGGCTGGTTCGCGAGCAAGCTCGCTCCTACAGTTCAGGATCAACGGGCCTTGAGGTTCATCTTCTTGCGCCCCTCGGCCGGGCTCAGGGCGCGGCCGCCCAGGCGCTCGATGATCTCGATGGCGCGCTCCACCAGTTGGCCGTTGCTGGCGTGCACGCCACGGTCGAGCCAGATGTTGTCCTCCAAGCCGACCCGCACGTTGCCGCCCAGCAGCATGGCCTGGGCGACCATCGGCATCTGCGAGCGGCCGATGCCGAAGCCGGCCCAGGTGAGGCCTGGCGGCAGGTTGTCGGCCATCGCCTTCATGGTGGTGGTGTCCGCCGGGGCGCCCCACGGAATCCCCAGGCAGATCTGGATCAACGGGTCCTCCAGCAAGCCCTCCTTGAGCATCTGCTTGGCGAACCAGAGGTGTCCGGTGTCGAAGATTTCCAGCTCGGCCTTCACCCCCAGCTCGGTGATGCGCCTGGCGCCGGCACGCAGTTGGGCCGGGGTGGAGACGTAGATGAAGTCACCGTCGCCGAAGTTCAGGGTGCCGCAGTCCAGGGTGCAGATTTCCGGCAGCAACGCCTCGACGTGGGCCAGGCGCTCGATCGGACCGACCAGGTCGGTGCCGGCGCCGAACTCCAACGGCCGCTCGCCCTTGCCGATCTCCAGGTCGCCACCCATGCCGGCGGTGAGGTTGATAATGACGTCGGTGTCGCTCTCGCGGATGCGCTCGACCACTTCGCGGTAGAGGTTCACGTCGCGGCTGGGCTTGCCGGTCTGCGGGTCGCGCACGTGGCAGTGGGCGACGGTGGCGCCGGCTTTGGCAGCCTCGATGGCGGCGGCGGCGATTTCCTTGGGCGTGACGGGAATGGCCGGGTGCTTGCCGACGGTGTCGCCGGCGCCGGTCACTGCGCAGGTGACGATGACTTCGTAGTTCACGGTGGTACTCCTTCGTGTGGGCGAGCGGAACCCCTGCGCGGCGGGGCACAGGGCGTCCTGTAGGGGGAGGGGTTACTCGAGCGAGGCCCAGACGGCGGCGAGGCCATCCTTGCCATCGAAGGTGGTCACGCCGTCGAGCCACTTCCGCAGGGGCTCGGGATGCGCCTTGAGCCACGCCCTGGCGGCATCCACCGGCGGCGTGCGACTCAGGATCGGTTCCATCACCTGGCTGACCTGCTCGCTGCTGAAGCTCAGGTTGTGCAGCAGCCTGGCGACGTTGCCGCACTGCTGCTGGTAGCCGCCGGCAGTCATGATGGAGACGGTGGCGGCACCCTCGTTGGGGCCGAACACATCGTCGCTGCCGGTGAGGTATTTCATGTCGATCTGCAGGTTCATCGGGTGCGGTTTCCAACCGAAGAACACCACCCACTGCTTGCGCTTGATGGCGCGCTTGACCGCGGTGAGCATGCCGGCCTCGCTGGATTCGACGACCTGGAAGCCCTTCAGGCCGAACTGGTCCTTGGCGATCATGGCGGCGGTGATGCGATTGGAGCCGCTGCCCGGCTCGATCAGGTAGATCTTGTTGCCCAACTGGTCCCTGAATTTCGCGATGTCGGCGAAGGTTTTCAGGCCGCCGTCGTAGACGTAGGCCGGCACGGCATAGGTGGACTGCGCATCGGCCAGGGTGGGCGGGGTGATGACGTCGATCTGCTGCTTGTCGAGGTAGGGCTTGGCGACCGGTTGCATGGTCGGCTGCCAGTAGCCGAGGAAGAGGTCCAGCTGCTTGTCGGCCATGCCGGCCAGGATGATCTGTTGCGAGGCGCTGGTCTGCTTGACCTGGTAGCCCAGGCCGTCGAGCACCGCTTCGGCGACGGCGCTGCTGGCCACCACATCCGTCCAGTTCACCGAACCCATGCGCACGTTCTGGCACTGCGCGGGCTCGGCGGCCCAGGTGGCGTTGGCGGCGACTAACAGCGCTGCGCAGCCGACCGCTTTGATCGATAGCTTCATGACATCTCCCACAAGGCCTTTGCGGCGTTGGTTATCGTTGTTTTTGTCATGCGGTCCCTCACGGGGGACTGGTCTTCACGTTACGCAGCGCCAGGCCGGGCGAATCGCACTGGTGCGACCTGCTCTTGCACGGTAGCGACCTCCCCGATTGCCAGTGCCGGCCAATTGCACTATGCCAATCGAACGCCACCCGACCGCCGCCCCGAATCGCACGGTATCCGCCATGTCCCAAGACTTCTGGTTCCTGCTGTTGCCCGGCTTTTCCGTGATGGGTTTCGTCTCCGCCGTGGAGCCGCTGCGGGTGGCCAACCGCTTTCGCGGCGAGCTGTACCGCTGGCACCTGATGAGTCTGGACGGCGGTCCGGTATTGGCCAGCAATGGCATGTCGATGAACGCCGACAGCGGCCTGGAGGCACTCAAGCCGGGCGATACGCTGCTGCTGGTGGCCGGTTTCGAGCCGCTGCGCGCCAGCACCCCGGCGCTGCTGCACTGGCTGCGCCGGCTCGACCGCGCCGGCGTGATCCTGGGCGGCATCGACACCGGCAGCTTCGTGCTGGCCGAGGCCGGACTGCTGGCGCGCCAGCGCTGCACGGTGCACTGGGAGGCGCTGGAGGCCTTTCGGGAAACCTATCCACAGGTGCAGGCGACCCAGGAGCTGTTCGAGATCGACGGGCCGCGCATCACCTGCGCCGGCGGCACCGCGTCCATCGACCTGATGCTCGACCTGATCGCCCAGGACCACGGCCCGGCGCTGGCGGTGCAGGTATCCGAGCAGTTCGTGGTCAGCCGCATCCGCACCCGCCAGGACCACCAGCGCTTGCAGGTGGCCAGCCGCTATGGGGTGAGCAATCGCAAGCTGGCGCGGGTGATCGACGAGATGGAGCGCCACACCGAGCCGCCGCTCTCCACGCTGGAACTGGCGGAGCACATCCGGGTCAGCCGGCGCCAGTTGGAGCGCCTGTTCCGCCTGCACCTGCAGGACACCCCGTCGAACTTCTACCTCGGCCTGCGCCTGGACAAGGCGCGCCAACTGCTGCGGCAAACCGACATGAGCGTGCTGGAGATCGGCGTGGCCTGCGGCTTCGAGACGCCGTCGTACCTGTCGCGCAGCTACCGGGCGAAGTTCGGGGTATGTCCGAGCCAGGACCGGGCGGGATTGCGCAAGGTGGCGGGCAGTCATGACGTTGCGGCCAAGAGCCCCTCTCCCCAGCCCTCCCCTGAAGGGAGAGGGTAATCTCAGCCACGAACGCTCAGAGAAGGACAGTAGCTCCTATTAATGGGGCTCAATTGCCGAGGCCGATACTGTAGGAGCGAGCTTGCTCGCGAACCGCCCAGCACCGGAGCTTTCTGCGAACCCCGTTCGCGAGCAAGCTCGCTCCTACAGAACAACAAGAACGTCGTTTCACTATTGGCAATATCTGTGGGATCGCCGTCATTTACCTCAACCGGGGCCGGGCGGAGTATGGAGACCAGCTTCCAGCCTCACTGTCTTGGAGACCACCATGAACGAAGCCCGTCCCCCTCTCCCACCCTTCACCCGGGAAACCGCCATCCAGAAAGTCCGCCTCGCCGAGGACGGCTGGAACAGCCGCGATCCGCAGCGCGTTTCGCTGGCCTACAGCCCGGACAGCCGCTGGCGCAACCGTGCGACCTTCGTCCAGGGCCGCGCGCAGATCGTCGAATTTCTCACCGGCAAATGGGTCCGCGAGCAGCAGTACCGGCTGATCAAGGAACTCTGGGCCTTCACCGACAACCGCATCGCCGTGCGCTTCGCTTACGAATGGCACGACGACTCGGGCAACTGGTTCCGCTCCTACGGCAACGAGAACTGGGCGTTCGATGAGAACGGCCTGATGTTCGAGCGCCACGCCAGCATCAACGACCTGCCGATCCGCGAGGACCAGCGCCTGTTCCGCTGGCCACAGGGGCGCCGGCCCGACGGTCACCCGTCGCTGAGCGACCTGGGGCTGTAGTCCGGCGGGACGGCAGGGGACTCGTAAAGCGTCTAACTCGACGGTTGCCGTGCGTGATTTGTTAGCCTGCTCACGAAATTGAGTCAGCATGATGCGCCGCGGAGTCCGGCTCCCGCGCATACCCGACGGCGCTGCACTATCGTTGAACGGCGCAACGTCCCTGCAAAAGGTTTCCAGCATGCTTCTACGCCCGCTCCTGTCGTCCCTCGCACTGGCCATCGGCCTGGCGCTCGGCCATCCCGTCGCGCTGGCGGCCGAGGCCCCGCCAGCCGCCGCCGAGCTGAAGTGGCCGCGCGACTTCCCCCTGGGCGAGCAGCACGTACAGATCTTCCAGCCCCAGGTGGAAGGCTGGGACGGCACCCGCATGAGCGGCCGCGCGGCGATCGCCGTGGGCACCGCCGATGCCGCGCCGACCTATGGCGTGGCGCTGTTCTCCGCCGCCGCCGCCATCGAAAAGGACAGCGGCCTGGTGCAGCTCACCGACATCCGTATCGACAAGGTGGAAGTCCCTACCGCGCCGGACAGCGCCGGCAAGGTGCGCGACGCCCTGCTCGCGCACCTGCCCAAGGACGGCCTGACCGTCTCCCTGGACGAGCTGCAGGCCAGCTACGCGGTGAACCAGCAGTTGGACAAGCTACGCCACGTCGAGGTGAAGAACGACGCGCCGCAGATCGTCTTCGCCACCACCCCGACACTGCTGGTGATGATCGATGGCCAGCCGAACTGGCAATCGCTGCCGAGCAGCGACTTCGAGCGCGTGATCAACAGCCGCGTGCTGATCCTGCGTGACGCCCAGGGCAACCATTACCTGCAGGCGGCGGGCAGTTGGTACACGGCCCAGGCGCTGGACGGCAACTGGCTGGTGCTGAGCCGGCCGCCCCAGGCGCTGGTCAACGCCGAGCAGGTCGCCAGCAAGAACGGTCCGGTGGACGCGCTGCTGCCCAAGGACGGCAAGAAGCCGGCGAAGGCGCCGGCGATACGGGTCGCCACCCAGCCCACCGAACTGATCGTCAGCAATGGCACCGCGCAGATGGCACCGGTGGACGGCGTCAGCCTGCTGACGATGCAGAACGCCGACCACGCGGTGTTCGTCGATCCCACCCACAACACCTGGTACGTGCTGGTGTCCGGCCGCTGGTTCAGCGGCCCCGGCGAACAAGGTCCGTGGCAGTTCGTCGAAGGCAAGGACCTGCCTGCGGACTTCGCGAAGATTTCACCCAGGGATCCGAAGGCCAACGTGCTGGTTTCGGTGCCCGGTACGCCGCAGGCCAAGGAAGCCGCCATTGCCGCGAGCATCCCGCAGACCGCCAGCGTGTCGCGCAGCAAGACGACGCTGCAGGTGCACTACGACGGCGCGCCGAACTTCCAGCCGATCTCCGGCACCAGCCTGAGTTATGCGGTCAACACCCCGACGCCCGTGATCGAAGTGGCGCCCAACCAGTTCTACGCGGTGAGCAATGGCGTCTGGTTCGTCGCCCCCAGTGCCACCGGCGCCTGGCAGGTGGCGACCGAGGTGCCGACTGTGATCTACGGCATCCCGCCCAGCTCACCGGTGTACTACGTGACCTACGTGCACATCTACTCGGTGACCCCGCAGACCGTGGTGGTGGGCTACACGCCCGGTTACCTGGGCGTGGTGGTGAACAGCGACGGTACGGTGGTCTACGGCACCGGCTACACCTACCCGGCGTACGTCAGCAGCACCGTGTACTACGGCTACCCGCCGACCTACGGCTACGGCGCCGGCTTTGCCGTGGGCGCGCTGACCGGGTTCGCCTTCGGCTTCGCCGCCGGCGCCTGGTGGGGGGCGCCCGAGCCCTACTGGGGACCGTACTGGGGCCCCTACCCGGCCGGCGGCTGGAGCTACACCAACATCAACCAGGCGAACTTCTACGGCCGCTGGGGCCAGGGCTCCGTCACCCACGCCTACGGCTATAACGGCTGGACCGGCACCCAGTGGCAGGGCAGCTCGGCCATCGGCTACAACCCGCGCACCGGCACGCGCTTCCAGGGTGCCCAGGGCGCGGCCTTCAACCCCTACACCGACCGGGGCGCCGCCGGCCGCCGCGGCGCTTACGCCAATGCTTCCACCGGCATATCCGGCGCGGGCCGCAGCGGTGTCGCCTATGACCGCGACTCGGGCGACTTCGAGGCGGGCCAGCAGGGCATCAAGCACAACGCCCAGACCGGCCGGACCACCATCGCCGAACGCGGCATCTCCGGGGACGTGGACGACGGTCGCGGCAGCTACGACCGCCAGAACCAGGGCATCACCTACAACCGCCGCACCGGCAACGCCGTGGCCTGGAAGAATGGCGACGTCTACGCCGGCCACGACGGCAACGTCTACCAGCACACCCAGGGCGGAGGCTGGCAGAAGCACACCGATACGGGCTGGCAACCCGTCCAACCGAGCCAGGGCACCGTGCGCAGCCAGCTCGACCAGCAATGGCAGTCCCGCCAACTGGGCCAGCAGCGTTTCGGCCAGACCCAGCGCCAATGGGGCAGTGGCGGGTTCGGTGGCGGACATTTCGGCGGTGGTCACTTCGGTGGAGGAGGATTCCGCCGCTGACGCTGTGGACAAGGTTTTCCACAGCGCGACGGGCTGTGGAAAATCCGCCGGGCAGGGCTGAAAAACTTATCCACACGCCTTGCCCTCTCCCTCGGCAGCTCGGCAAGATGCCCGCTTACAGCCATCTTGCGGGGTCGCCGTGACCGCTCTGTTCCAGGCCCTCTGGCCATTGTTCGCACTGATCGTCGGCGGCTACGTACTGCGTCGCAAGGGGTTCCCCGGCGAGGCGTTCTGGCCCGCCGCCGAGCGACTCAACTATTTCATCCTCTTCCCCGCGCTACTGGCCAGCAGCCTGGCCAATGCGCCGCTGAGCGATCCGGGCCTGGCCCGCCAGGCGCTGGCGGTGATGCTCGGCCTGGGCAGCGCCTGGGCCGTCCTGCTGATCGCCAAACGCCTGCGCGGCTGGCATGCGGCGCGCTTCGGCGCCATCGCCCAGGGCGTGCTGCGCTTCAACACCTACCTGGGGCTGGCTGCGGTGGGCAGCCTGTACGGCAAGCCGGGCCTGACCCTGGCCGCGCTGATGCTGGCGCTGATGGTGCCGACGGTGAACGTGATGTCGGTGTGGGCGCTGACCGCCGAGCGCGGCATCAGCCTGCGCGCGCTGCTGCTGCCGATCGCGAAGAATCCGTTGATCCTCGCCTGCGTGGCCGGCGCGCTGCTCAATGTGACGGGTATCGGGCTGCCCGGCGGCAGCGACCGGCTGTTCAACCTGCTGGCGGTGGCCAGCCTGCCGCTGGGCCTGCTCTGCGTGGGTGCGGCGTTGCAGCCGCAGGAGCTGCGCGCGGAGGTCCCGGCGCTGGGCTGGAACTGCGCGATCCGCCTGCTGGCCATGCCGCTGCTGGCTTTCGCCATCGCCCGCCTGCTCGCCCTGCCGACGCTGGAAAGCGCGCTGCTGGTGCTGTTCTTCGCCCTGCCTACCGCGCCGACGGCCTATGTGCTCACCCGCCAACTGGGCGGCGAGAGCCACCTGATGGCGGGGATCATCACCCTGCAGACGCTGCTGGCGGGCGCCAGCCTGCTGCTGGTGATGGGGGTGATCCAGGCGCTCGGCTGACCCGCTCCCGCAAAGGCCGAAAACTTATCCACATGACGCACCGTTCCTACGAAAATCTGCTCCGATCAACGGCATCCTCCGGCGAAAGCCTGCTGAAAGCTTGACCCCCTAGCATCGCCTCCTCGGCCCCCCGGCCAGGTTTCGCACAAAAACAACAATCGGTGATTGCCATGTTCCGTTCCCTGTCCTCCCCCGCTCCGCTCGCGCCGCGCCCATTCCTTCGCAGCCATCGCTGACATCCGCGCCGATACGGAGTTATCCCCATGCTGACTTTCCTCGCCTTCGCCATGGTGGCGACCTTCATGTTCCTGATCATGACCAAGCGGTTGTCGGCGCTGATCGCGCTGATCCTGGTCCCGATCTCCTTCGCCCTGCTCGGTGGCTTCGCCGCGGGCCTGGGGCCGATGATGCTGGACGGCATCCGCACCCTGGCGCCCACCGGCGTGATGCTGATGTTCGCCATCCTCTACTTCGCCATCATGATCGACTCGGGTCTGTTCGATCCGGCGGTACGCAAGATCCTCAAGCTGGTGAAGGGCGACCCGCTGAAGGTCTCGATGGGCACCGCCGCGCTGGCGATGATCGTCTCGCTGGACGGCGACGGTTCGACCACCTACATGATCTGCGTGGCCGCCGTGCTGCCGCTGTACGGCCGGCTGGGCATGAGCCCGCTGCTGATGGCGTGCCTGATCATGCTTTCCAGCGGCGTGCTGAACATGACGCCCTGGGGCGGCCCCACGGCCCGCGCCGCCAGCGCCCTGCACGTGGACCCGGCGGACATCTTCGTGCCGATGATTCCGGCCATGCTCGCCGGCATCGTCGCGATCTTCGCCATCGCCTGGGTCTATGGCAAACGCGAGCGCGCACGCCTGGGCGAGCTGCACCTGCCGACCGACCATGAGTCGCTGGCCGACGTCAGCGTCTCGCAGTACCCCGAGGCGCGCCGGCCGAAGCTGCTGTGGTTCAACGGCGCCCTCACGCTGGTGCTGATGGCCACGCTGATCGCCGGCCTGCTGCCGATGCCGGTTCTGTTCATGATCGCCTTCGGTATCGCGATGATCGTGAACTATCCCTGCATCATGGAGCAGAAAAAGCGCATCGGCGCCCACGCCGAAAACGTCCTGGCGGTGGTTTCGCTGATCTTCGCCGCCGGGGTGTTCACCGGCATCCTGCAGGGCACCGGCATGGTCGAAGCGATGTCCAAGGGCCTGCTGGCGGTGATTCCGCCGTCGCTGGGGCCGTATCTGGCGACCATCACGGCACTGGTGAGCATGCCGTTCACCTTCTTCATGTCGAATGACGCTTTCTACTACGGCGTGCTCCCGGTACTCTCCCAGGCCGCCGCGCAGTACGGCATCACCCCGGTGGAAATGGCCCGCGCCTCCATCGTCGGCCAGCCGGTACACTTGCTCAGCCCACTGGTGCCCTCGACCTACCTGCTGGTAGGCCTGGCCAAGGTGGACTTCGGCGACCATCAGCGCTTCACCCTCAAGTGGGCCGTGCTGGTCTGCCTGGCAATCCTGGCTGCCGCGCTGGTTCTGGGCCTGTTTCCCCTGTTCAACGACTGATTCGAGTAACCCGTAATGGAATGGCTGACGAGCCCTGAAATCTGGATTGCGTTCTTCACCCTGACCGCCCTGGAGATCGTCCTGGGCATCGACAACATCATCATGATTTCCATCCTGGTCGGCCGCATGCCCAAGCACATGCAGCCGCGCACGCGCTTCTTCGGGCTGGCGCTGGCGATGGTCACGCGCATCCTGCTGCTGCTGTCGATCACCTGGGTGATGCGCCTGACCGCCGACCTCTTCCAGGTGCTCGGCCAGGGCATTTCCGGGCGCGATCTGATCCTGTTCTTCGGCGGCCTGTTCCTCCTGTGGAAAAGCAGCAGCGAGATCTACCACGGCCTGGAAGGCGAAGACGAAACCGAGGGCGAACCCAAGAGCATGATGGGCGGCTTCATCGGCACCATCATCCAGATCGCCATCATCGACATCGTGTTCTCCCTGGACTCGGTGATCACCGCCGTGGGCATGGTCTCCAACGTGCCGGTGATGGTCGCCGCGATCGTCGTCGCCGTACTGGTGATGATGCTGGCGGCCGGCGCCATCAGCGATTTCATCGACAAGCACCCGTCGCTGAAGATGCTCGCGCTGTCGTTCCTCATCGTGGTCGGCACCGTGCTGATCGCCGAAGCCTTCGAAGTCCACGTGCCCAAGGGCTACGTCTACTTCGCGATGGCCTTCTCGCTGGCGGTGGAAGCGCTGAACATCCGCATGCGCACCGCGCGCGGCAAGAAGGAAGATCCGGTGAAACTGCGCAAGGACATTCCGGGGCAGTAATTCACAAGTGCTATCCACCGGCAGTGAATAACAGCCAGGCAATAAAAACCGGGCTATCCACAGCCCGGTTTATCCACGACACGTAGGCCCGCCTCAAGGGCGTGCGACCGGCTCCGGCCAGTTCAGCACGCCCTTGTCGTTGAAGCGCACCGTACCGAACAGACCGCCGGCCAGCTTGCCGTTGATCTCGTAGGGCATGCCCTGGCGCGGCGGCCCGCCGGACAGGCCCCAGGCCTGGCGGAAGGCGGAGAAGGCCGAGATGCTCACCGGCACGCTGATCACTTTTTCGCCAAAGCGCGGCACCTGCCCGCTGGCATCGCTCACCCCGCTGGCCAGCGGCTGGCCGTTGACCGCCAGGTCCAGGGCGATGCCGTTGTAGTCGATGGCATCGTCGTTGGGGTTCTGCACCCGCAGCTTCACGGCGAAACGCGCCTCCATGCCCTGTCCGGCGATGGGCTCCAGGCCGACTAGCTCGACCCGCAGCGGATCGCGCAGACCGAACAGGCTGCTGCACGCCCCCAGCGCCAGCAGCAGGGCGATCAGGCTGCCCCGCCGAACGATCTCTCGAATACCTCGCATGCCCACTCCTCGCTGATGAATGCCCTACCCGCCGGGGCGGATGCCCGACAGCGCTTGCGCTCCCGGTCATCTTATCCACAGGGCGCGGCATTCCTTCTGTTCCAGGTCAGACCACGCGCTGTGGACAGTTCACCGCCTACCTCTCACATCATGCCGCACGATGGCGCCGGATCAGCTTTACTCAAGCACAGGAACCCCAGCGAATCAGGCATTTGGCGAACCCTCAGGGAAAAACGGGGGTCTACCCAGACAGTTGGATGACAACGCCTGAATGCTGCCGTGTCCTTATCGGCCTTCCGCACTATCGGGTTGCGGGCGAGGTCGTCAGGGGCTGTTGAGGTCAGCGGCCCCGGAATGTGCGAGGGGGCCCGACATGCTCAAACTGCTCGATCTGCTCTCCGCCGTCGCCCTGTTGGTGTGGGGCACACATATCGTCCGCACCGGCATCCTCAGGGTCTACGGCACCCATCTGCGCCGCGTGCTGAGCCACAGCGTACAGAAACGGCCGCTGGCCTTCGCCGCCGGCATCGGCGTGACGGCGCTGGTGCAGAGCAGCAACGCCACTGCGCTGTTGGCAACCTCGTTCGTCGCCACCGGCCTGATGGCACTGGCTCCGGCCCTGGCGATCATGCTCGGCGCGGACGTCGGTACGGCGCTGATGGCGCGGGTGCTGACGCTGGACCTGTCGTGGCTCTCGCCGCTGCTGATCTTCTTCGGGGTGATCCTTTTCCTCAGCCGCAAGCAGACCCGCGCCGGCCAGCTCGGTCGGGTGTTCATCGGCCTGGGGCTGATCATCCTGGCGCTGCAACTGATCGTCGCCGCCGCCGAGCCCATGACCCAGGCCAAGGGCGTGAAGGTGCTGTTCTCCAGCCTGACCGGCGATGTGATGCTCGATGCGCTGACCGGCGCGCTGTTCGCCATGATTTCCTATTCCAGCCTGGCCGCCGTGCTGCTCGCCGCAACCCTCGCCACCTCCAAGGTGATCTCGCTGCAGGTCGCGCTGTGCCTGGTGGTCGGCGCCAACCTTGGCAGCGGCATCCTCGCCCTGATCAGCTCGGCCTCGCAGAATGCCGCCGGCCGGCGCGTGGCCCTGGGCAGCCTGCTGTTCAAGTTCGCCGGCTGCCTGCTGGCGCTGCCGCTGGTGGGGCCGGTGGCCCACTGGATGGACGATTGGCCGTTCCGCACCCAGGAGCTGGTGATCGCCTTCCATGTGCTCTACAACGCTACCCGCTGCCTGGCCTGCCTGCCGCTCACCGAGCAGATGGCACAGTTGTGCACCCGGCTGATGCCCGACCGGCAGTCACCCGAAGACACCGTGCGCCCCCGCCACCTCGACCCGGCGGCACTGGACACGCCGAGCCTGGCGCTGATCAACGCGGTGCGCGAGACCCTGCGCATGGGCGACATCGTCGAACAGATGCTGAACCACCTGATGCAGGTTATCCACAGCGGCGATCCGCTGCTGGCCAAGCAGATCCGCAAGCAGGATGACGACGTCGACGCGCTCTACACCGCGATCAAGCTGTACCTGGCGCGCATGCCCCGCGAAGACCTGAGCGAGCCGGACAGTCGCCGCTGGGCCGAGATCATCGAACTGGCGATCAATCTGGAGCAGGCCGGCGACATCATCGAGCACATGCTCGGCGCCGTGCAGGACAAGAAGACGTCGCGCAGTCGCTCGTTCTCCGACAACGGCCTGGAAGAGATCACCACGCTGCATGGACAACTGGTCAGCAACCTGCGCCTTTCCCTGTCGGTGTTCCTCAACGGCGACCAGGAAGGCGCCCGGCGCCTGCGGCGCGCCAAGCAGCGCTTCCGCCTGCAGGAGCGCCACTACGCCCACGCCCATGTCGACCGCCTGCGCCAGCAGGTGGTGCAGAGTATCGAGACCAGCTCGCTGCACCTGGACCTGATCAGCGACATGAAGCGCCTGAACTCGCTGTTCTGCGCCATCGCCTACGCTGTGCTGGACAACCCGGACGCCAGCACCGGCAATGCCGGCGAAGACGAGGACCTCGCCCTGCGCGACGGCGCGCCGGCACAGGAGCAGCAGCCCTCGACACCGGGCTCCCGCGCGGCGAGTTGAAACCCGCCGACACCCGGATCGTTATGCGCGGCGCTCATCGGGCGCCGCGCACAACAGGTTACCCCCCAAGCCCAGGGTTAGGGCAGAATCCGCCGTCATGGACGCATGCTCTCAAACACAACGTACGCCCTCGGTCAGCGTCAGCCTGACCCAGGCAGTGCTGCTCGCCGCGGTCCGTCTCGGACTCGACCGCGAATCCCTGCTCGCCGCCAGCGGCCTGCAGGAAGCCCAGCTCGGCGACCCCGACGCGCGCATCGACTTTCCCCGCCAGGAATCGCTCTGGGGAGCGATCCAGTCCCGCCTGCCCAGCCACGAACCAGGCCTGGCGCTGGGCCGCGCACTGTCGTCGGCCTCCTTCAGCGCGTTGGGCTATCTGCTGCAGAGCAGCACGACCCTGGGCGAAGCCCTCGAGTCGGGGCTGCGCTATCAGCGTCTGGTCGGCGAAGGCGGCCAGGTAACGATCGAGCCGCAAGCCGAAGTCATCTGGGTTGCCTATCGCCCGCTCAATCCCGAGCAACCGGCCACTCGCGCCCGGGCGCTGGCCCTGCTGAGTTTCTGGGCGCGCCAGCTCAAGGCGTTGCTGCCCGGCCTGCAGCTCGCCGGCTGCCGTTTCATGCACCGCCAGCCGGAGCACCTGGATGACTACGCAACGGCCTTCGCCTGTCCGCTGCACTTCGATACCCAGGACTATGCCCTAGGCCTGCCCAAGGCGATGGCCGGCGTCGCCCTGCCGCAGGCCAATGCCTCACTGCGCGACCTGCTGCGCCAGCACGCCGAAGGGCTGCTGGCCCGCCTGCCCAGCGCCAGCGTCAGCGGCCGGGTGGTGGCGCTGCTCGGCGAACAACTCACCCGAGGCGAACCGGGCCGCGCGGCGGTGGCCAGCGAACTGGGCCTGAGCGAACGCACCCTGCAACGGCGCCTGGCCGAGGAAGGCAGCAGTTATCAACAACTGCTCGCCGACACTCGCCGGCAACTGGCGGAGCGTTATCTCAGCGAAGGCAACCTGCCGGCCACCGATATCGCCGCGTTGCTCGGCTACTCCGAACCCAGCGTGTTCTTCCGCGCCTTCCGCAATTGGACGAGGCTGACCCCGGGCGAGTACCGCCAGCTCCGCCGCCGCTCGGACAACAGCTGAGACCTTCTCCAGGACTGGCTTTCCACAGGCTTGTCTACAGCCTATCCACAGGCTTTTCCGGATAGGCTGGGGGTCAGCCTTTCATCCCACGGGCATCGAGGAAGGCCAGGAACGCCTCCCGGCTGGAATAGCGCGGCTGGTACCCGAACACCTCCTTTAGCCGCCGGTTGTCCAGCACCGGCCGGTAGCGCAGGAAGTCCACCTGTTCCGGGCCGTAGCTCGACAGTCCCAGCGGCTTGAGCAGCCCAAGCCCGGCGCGCAGCAGCGGTGCCGGCCAGGATCGGTAGGGCTTGCCGAGCAGTTCGGCGATCTCGCGCAGCGACAGCGCGCCATCGCCCGCCAGGTTGTAGATGCCCTCGCTGCCCTGCTCCAGGCCCTGGCGGATGACGTTCACCACATCCTGGTCCCAGATGAATACGAAACGGCTGGAATGGCCGGTGACGCCCAGCAGCTTGCGCTGGTCGAACAGCTCGATGAGCGGGTTATGCACACGCCGGCCGAGAATGGTGCCCGGCCTCAGGATCAGTTGCTTGAGCTGTGGATAACGTTGCCGCATATCGGCCAGCAACTGCTCGATCTCCTGCTTGTGGCGGACATGGAGGAAGCGCGGATGGCCCCGCAGCGGCTGGCTCTCGTCAATCCATTCGGCGTTGTCGGGGTGATAGCCGTAAGCGGCGCCGGAACTGGTAACGATCAGTTGTTGTACGCCGGCCTCGCAGGCGGCTTCGATCAACGCCTTGGTGCCGCCAACCTCGACGGCATACCGCTGCGCCTCGGACATCTCCCGCGGCGGATTGATCACCGCGGCAAGATGCACGATGGCCTCGGGACGCCATTTCTCCATGCAGTACCGCACTTTGGCGGGCACGCTGACGTCCAGTTGCAGCGGTTCGATGTTCGGGCGCAGGCCCTGCGAGCTCAGGCAACGGACATCGGCGGCGATCAGCGTCCAGTCGAGATGCTGCACGGCCAGCTCATTGAGCAGGCTCTGACCAAGGAAACCGGCCGCACCGGTAATCAGGACACGCATGGAGCCTCCGAATCGCTGCTGCCACTACGAACGGCCTGTTCCGCCGTCGCCAGAGGGTAATTCCGCCTCGCGAACGCCCTCAGTGACGATAGAAGCCGTGGGCGATGATGCAAGAGGCCAGCCGTAGGGCGGATTACGGGTGGGTTCGAGCCAGTCAATCCGCTATTCTCGTCGCTTTGCGTCCAGGCTCCCGCCCATGCGTTGGTTGTTGTTCCCCCTGCTGTCCCTGCTGCTTGCTGGCTGGTCATCCGCCGACCAGCGCCAGACGGTCGAGGCCTATCAGCTGGAAAACGGCATGGGCGTGCTGTTCAAGCCCACCCGCGAGAAGGGTCACGTCTCCATCCGGCTGATCGTCGGCGTCGGTTTCAGCGATTTCTCCTGCCATGACCGCCAGTTGCCGCACCTGATGGAACACCTGTTCTTTAGCGGCCTGGACGGCGGCGACGAGGCCGATCTGGAAGCCCGCATGCAGGCCCTGGGCGGACAGTGGAATGCCTATACCAGTGAAGGCGATACCGCCTTTGTCGTCGAGTCGCCGGCCGCCACCCAGCGCCAGGTACTCGACCTGCTGCTGGAAGCCATCACCCGCACTCGACTGGACGCCCGCAAGATCGCATCGGCCAAGCAAGTACTGGTGCGCGAGGACGGCGGCCACTATTCGCACCTGCAGCGCTGGCTCGATCACCAGAACGTCAGCCGCGCCGGCCAGGAACAGCTTGCCGTGGAGCTGGGGCTGGCCTGCGCCGAACGCGCTCCGCTCGAGCACCTGAACCAGGCCCAGCTGGATCGGGTGCGCAAGGACTGGTACGTGCCAAGCAACATGACGCTGATCATCGTCGGCGACCTCGACCCGCGCCTGCCGGTGTACCTGGGCCGCACCTACGGCGCCCTGGTCGATCACGACACCCCCGAGCGCCGCGAGCTGCCGGAGATGAAGGGGTCGGCCGAGCGCCAGCGTACGCTGACCACCCGCCTGTTCGGCGAGAGCATGGTGCTGCACTGGATATTCCCCGAACCCGGGGATGCCGATGGCGCATCCCTGGACCTCCTGCAGGCCTACCTGAACGACGCGCTATACACCGAGCTGCGGGTTCGTCGCGAGCTGTCGTACGGTCCGTGGAGCGAGCGCAGTGCATGGGCCAACCAGGGTTTCCTCAGCCTCAACGCGGACATCGAGCGTGACGATCAGGACGCCACGCTCAAGGCGTTGCACGGGGTGGTGGACAGGATTCGCCACGACGGGCTGGACCCGGCGCGTTTCAGTCGCATCCAGCGCGTGGCGCGAGCCCAGTTGGCCTGGAGCACACCCGGCAACGCGACGCTGGCGGATTATTACTGGGGCGCGCTGGGCGACTTCGATGACGGCCGCTTCCCCGACGAGGACAAACGCCTGGCGAAAGTCAGCCTGCCGCAGGTGAACACCCTGGCGCAGCGGCTGTTCAAGGACGACGGCTACCTGCGCATCGAGAAACCGCTGCTGGACGACGATGCGATCTATCCACTGGCAGCCGTGGCCGCGCTGCTGATCGCCGTATTGCTGGGCCTGGCATTGTGGCGCCGGCGAGGCTGACGCCCCGCCGGAGCAGAGGACTTACAGGGCCAGGCGGCGAATCACCTGGCAGGCATCGTCTGGATCGAGTTGGGCGTGGAAGCCCAATTCACGGGACATGTCACGGATATCACGATCCATAGAGGAGTCGATCGAGTACATCTGGCGGAAGCCGTTGCGCTTGGCGACGTCGATCAGGTGGCGCATCAGCGCGACATCCAGGCCCATTTGCTTCCACTCGTCGGCGATGGTCACCGCGCACTCGCACAACTGACCGTCCACCGCCGCATAACGACTGATGCCGACTTCCCGCAGTTCACCGTCCACATGCGTCAGCGCAATGAACGCCATAGTGCGCTGGTAATCCACATCCATCAGGCGATCGAGCAGCTTGTCGTCGATCTTCACTTCGCCGTGGAAGCGGAATTTGCGGGTCATGGGCGACAGGCGCTCGAGGAACAGGCGCTCGCGCTCACGGTCCTCCGAGCGCAGCGGGCGGATCAGCACATGGCTGCCGTCATCGAGGGTCTCTATCCAGTGATCGGCGCCGACAGCCGCGAGGGCTGCAAGCTCCGCAGGGTTGCTGTGGGTAATCATGACGCGGTCTCCGCTGACGAAGAGGGATTGGGTTGACCCTATCCTTCTCCCTCTCCTCCCGAGCGGGCCTGACTTGAGTCAAGGTCATCCAGGTCAGCCGTGAGGCAGAACGCCGCAGTGGCGTCCGTTGCCGACGGCCGCCAGTGAGCCATCCCGCACGCGGGCACCCTTGAACAGAACCCGGGTGGCGAGCAGGCCGGCAAACACCACGGCCACCTCCGGTCAGTCGGTACCGTACTTGGGCGAGCGTGGACCGTACAGCAGTCCCCCGTTGTGTCCGGCGGACAACAGGCGGGCACCGGTGATACCGGCGATCGGGTAGCTGGCGTCTTCCTGGGCGCTGGAGATGATCTGCTTCACTGCAGCGCTGATTAGCATGCCGACCAGGCCGCCGCTGTTCTGGCTGCCCTCCTCGCTGGAAGCGGTGGCGGTACCGGTCCAGAGGGTGGTTCCGGAACGCAGGTCGACCAGGCGGGCGCTCGCGGTAACGATGCTTGCGCTGCTCAGCACCATGTAGCTGGTGCCGTACTCGGTGACGGTGACGTAGAGCCCGGCATCGGCGCCGAAGATTTCGCGCAGTTTGCCGGCGGGCAACTGGTGGATGTCAGCGGGAGTGCTCACGCCGTTCTGGCGGAAGGTTTCATCCACAAGGGCAACCGGCAGCACGTAGTAACCCGCCTCGGCCAGCGGGTAGGTGATCTGCGAAAGCATGCCGTAGGAAGCCTTCACGTCCGGCGACTCGTTGAGCGGCGGCAGCACCAGGATCGACTTCGGGCGGCTCTGCTTGAAGGCGGAGTAGTCCACGGTCTTCTGCGGTGCACAACCCGCGAGCAGGGCCAGGGCGAACAGACCGGCGAGAACCTTGATCCTATGCATCATCTCACTTGCCTCCCCGGGCGTTCTTCATCAGGAAATCCATGTAGGTCGCCGACTCGGGAAACAGCGCTTTCTCCGTCTGGAACTGCTGCATCATCTGATCGTCCTTGCCCAGGCTGAGGTAGAGCAGGCCGAGCTGGGCGTGATAGCCCGGCGGAACGGCGCCGTTGTCAGCCTTGATCTTCTGCAGGTCGCGCTCCAGCGCCTCCAGCTGCGCCTCCTTCGACTCGCCGGTGAGGTATTCGTGGACCTGCGGCTGGTAGCTTTCCCACTGGTACAGCGGCTTCTGCGTCTGGCAACCGGCCAGCAGCAGCGCCGCGAACAGGCCCAGGCCACGCAGCACACGCGATGTGCTCATCACTTCCGTCATCTTTGCATTGTTCCTTGCAGTTCAGGATTCAGTGTTTGCTGGGCATCCAGGCCCCGCTTTCCACCGCGCTGACCAGGCGGTTGACCGCCTCGCGCATGGCCAGGTCGAGTACCTTGCCGTTGAGGGTGGAGTCGTAACTCGCGGTGCCGCCGAAACCGATGATTTCGCGGTTGGAGAGCGCGTACTCGCCGGCACCCTGGCTGGAATACACCACCTCGGAAGTCGAGATATCGACAATGTTCAGCGCGACCTTGGCGTAGGCCACCTGGGTCTTTCCGCGGCCGAGGATGCCGAACAGCTGGCGATCGCCGACTTCCTTGCGGCCGAACTCAGTGACGTCGCCCGTGACCACGTAATCGGCGCCCTTCAGGCGCTGGGCCTGGCCCTTGATGGCGGCTTCCTGCTGGATCTCGCTCATGTTGTCGCGGTCCAGCACATTGAAGCGGTTGGTCTGCTGCAGGTGGGTGATGAGGATGGTCTTGGCCTGGCCACCGAGGCGATCGACGCCATCGGAGAACACCCCGCGCATGTAGCTGGAGCGGTTGTCGAACTTGCCTACGGCGATCGGCGCGCGCGGACCGGAATAGGGCCGGCTGACGCTTTCCACCTGTTCCACCGGCATGGCGCGGGAGCTTTCCGTGGCACAGCCGCCGGACAGCAGGGCACCGGAGATCGCCAGGCCCAGCATGGATGCCTGCAGCAGTTTGTTCATGAGGGATTCCCCTGTTCGGTCAATTGGACGAATTGAATCCGTGCCAGAACCGGCGGGCATGACCAGGGAATCGATCAGGAGTGGTCCCCGCCTGGCGTCTCCACGCAGCGGCGGGACGATTCGGGGAACGAACGATCACACAGGGGAAATGAAGACAGCCTGGCATCCTGTTGCCACGTGCACCGCATCCCTTCGGTCTTCCAGCGGCCCTGGTCGAAAACGCTGTGATACCAGAGTCAGGCGGCGATGATACGGCAATGTGCCATCAATGACAAAAAGCAGGCGTCATATTTCCGGGGGCATGGCTGCGTCCGGAGGTCGCATCAGGCGAAGAACCAGTAGCACACACCGATGGACGCCAGCACCCCGGCAAGGTCGGCCAGCAGCGCGCAGCCCACCGCATGGCGGGCCCGCTGGATACCCACTGCGCCGAAGTACACCGCCAGCACGTAGAAGGTGGTTTCCGTGCTGCCCTGCACCGTGGCTGCCACCAGCGCGGGGAAGCTGTCCACGCCGTGGGACTGCATGGTTTCCAGCAGCATGGCCCGCGCGGCGCTGCCGGAGAAGGGTTTCACCAGCGCGGTGGGCAGCGCATCGACGAAGCGGGTATCCCAGCCCACGCCTTCGACCACCCAGCGGATGCCGTCCAGCGCCATTTCCAGCGCGCCGGAGGCCCGCAGTACGCCGACCGCGCAAAGCATCGCCACCAGGTAGGGCAGCAGGCTCTTGGCGACATCGAATCCTTCCTTCGCGCCTTCGACGAAGGTTTCGTAGACCGGCACCTTCTTCAGCCAGCCGACGACCAGGAACAGCATGATGATGCCGAACAGCGTCAGGTTGCCCAGCAGCGAGGACAACTGCGCCAGGGCGGTGGCGGACAGCCCCGCCAGCAGGGCCATGAAGGCGCCCAGCGCCAGCGCGCCGGGAATCAGGTAGGCCAGCACCACCGGGTCCCACAGGCGCAGGCGCTGCATCACCGCGACGCTGAGCAGGCCGACCAGGGTCGATGCGCTGGTGGCCAGCAGGACCGGCAGGAATACCAGGGTCGGGTCCACCGCGCCCTGCTGCGCGCGGTACATGAAGATGGTCACCGGCAGCAGGGTCAGGGACGAGGCGTTGAGCACCAGGAAAAGGATCTGCGCGTTGCTCGCGGTGGTACTGCTGGGGTTGAGCTCCTGCAAGGCCTTCATGGCCTTCAGGCCAATGGGCGTGGCGGCGTTGTCCAGGCCCAGGCCGTTGGCGGCGAAGTTCAGGGTAATCAGGCCGATGGCCGGATGGCCGGCGGGCACGTCCGGCATCAGGCGGCGGAACAGCGGACCGAGCACTACCGCCAGCTTTTCCACCAGGCCGGCTTTCTCGGCGATGCGCAGGAAGCCCAGCCAGAGGGTCAGGGTGCCGAACAGGAGCACCATCACGTCCACCGATAGCTTGGCCATCGCGAACAGGCTTTCCACCATAGCGGCGAAGACCGTCGCCTCGCCTCCGAGCAGCCAGCGGGAAAGCGCGGTGATCGCCGCGACGATGAAAAAGCCCAGCCACAGGCCGTTGAGCATGGAAAGTCCCCCTTGGAATGGCCGGGATGATAGCGGCACCGGCGCACCCGGCGCCAGAAACGACAAGGCCCCGGACACTGCCGGGGCCTTGTGGATAACCCTTGTGGGTCAGCGGGTGGCGGGGCTTTCCTTGCCGTCGAGCCCCTTCCCTTCGAGGAAGGCCTCGACACGGCCGTTCTGCATCGCATCCCAGTAGCGGGCGCCCTTCTGCGCGTCGTAGACGCCTTCCCACCTGGAGATCACCAGTACCGCGAGGGCGTTGCCGATCACGTTCAGCGCGGTGCGCGCCATGTCCATGATGCGGTCGACGCCGGCGATGAAGGCCAGGCCTTCCAGCGGGATGCCCACGCTGCCCAGGGTCGCCAGCAACACCACGAAGGAAACGCCCGGTACGCCGGCGATGCCCTTGGAGGTGACCATCAGGGTCAACACCAGCATCAGTTGCTGGCCGATGGACAGGTCGATGCCGTAGAGCTGGGCGATGAAGATCGCCGCGATGCTCTGGTACAGGGTCGAGCCATCGAGGTTGAAGGAATAGCCGGTGGGCACCACGAAGCTGCTGACCGCCTTGGGTGCGCCGTAGGCTTCCATCTTCTCGATGATGCGCGGCAGCACGGTTTCCGAGCTGGCGGTGGAGTACGCCAGGATCAGCTCGTCCTTGAAGATGCGCATCAGCTTGACGACGGAGAAGCCGAACAGGCGCGCGACCAGGCCCAGCACCATGAAGGCGAAGAAGGCGATGGCGAAGTACACCAGCACCACCAGCTTGGCCAGCGGCAGCAGGGAGGCGAAGCCGAAGTTGGCGACCGTCACCGCGATCAGCGCGAACACGCCGACAGGGGCGTAGCGCATGATCATGTGGGTGACGCGGAACATGGCCTCGGCCACGCCCTGGAACATCTTCACCAGCGGCTCGCGGGTCGGCGCCGGCAGGGAGGAAAGCCCCAGGCCGAACATCACCGAGAAGAAGATGATCGGCAGCATCTCGCCACGGGCCATCGCCGCGAAGATGTTCGACGGGATCAGGTTGAGGATCGTCTCGATGAATGCGTGGTGATGCTCGACTTCCTTGGCGGTCTGCGTGTACTGGGAGATATCCACAGTGCCCAGGGTACTCATGTCGATGCCGGAGCCCGGCTGGAACACGTTCGCCAGCAGCAGGCCGACCACGATGGCGACGGTGGTGATGATTTCGAAGTAGACGATGGTCTTCAGGCCGATCCGACCGAGTTTCTTCGCATCTCCCATGCCGGCAATGCCGACGATGAGCGAGGAAATCACGATCGGTACGACGATCATCTTGATCAGCCGGATGAAGATGTCACCGGCCGGCTGGAGGATGTTGCTGATCCACCAGGCCTTGTCCGCGCTGAAATGATTGAGCGCGGCGCCCAGTGCAATTCCGAGTACCAGGCCGATGAGGATCTGCCAGGCGAGGCTGAGCTTGGCTTTGCCCATAGTGAGTCACCCTTGATTCTTGTGGAAGTCGGGGTCGCCGAGCCATCGGGATGCCGACGGCCAGCGAAAAAAGGGGCGCATGATTCCGAGCCACCCCTCCTCCGTCTAATGCCGGAGATGCCTACCCCATGCACAATCGGCATAGGAAAATGCATCTGAAACCTTGGTTCCAGGTCTTTCGACCCTTGATTTATTGCATGAGGCAGGTTCCTCAACACCTGTCACGCAGCGGTCTGCAAAGCCGGCTAGGCTTGTTGCATTCATGCCATCAATGGCGCGGATTGAACGGATGAGCCATCCGGAAGCGAGACACCCGGTTTTTCCTGTTACCGGATGTACGGTCACGTCGAAGGACCGTCACGGAGGGCTACGGCCGTGGAAGAAGGCCGATGGATTACGAGGCTGGCAGGATCGCGGGCGCTTGTGGATAAGTCGCCGGAATCCGCTCTTCATTGTTGCGGTAGATTCGCCGACGGGAATCGGCGGGGCATTGTAGGACGTTTCCCAACCACTTCGGATTGATCGATATCAGTGAAGTTCGAGCGGGTTCGAAACAGCGTACGGCTACCCTGCCGCCGCTGGGACCGCGCCAGCCGAACCAGTGAACGACGCGGTAAACCTTCAGATACAGGACCCTCTATGACACGACTCTCGGTAGTACCCACCCTGCTGTTGGCCGGCGCCCTGGCGCTGGGCGGTTGCTCCAGCCAGAAACCCGATGCCTCGCAGTACTCCGGCTTCCTGGACGACTACTCCCAGCTCAAACCCGCAACCTCGCCCAGCGGGCAACCGGTGCTGCGCTGGGTGGACCCGAATCTGAAACTGAACAACTACAGCTCGGTGCTGGTGGAACGGCCGGTGTATTACCCCCAACCCAAACCGAGCGAGACCATCGATCAGACGACCCTGAATGCGATTCCCGATTACCTGAAGCAGCAGATCGAGCAGCAACTGAGCAGCCGCTACCGGATAGTCCAGCAGGCCGACCGCGACACCCTGGTGCTGAAGACGGCGATCACTGGCGTGAACGTTTCCACCGAGGGGCTGCACGCCTACGAGGTGATTCCGATCGCCCTGGTGGTCGCAGCCACCACCACCGCCATCGGCACGCGGGACCAGGACACCGAGGTCTATGTGGAAATGGAAGCGTTGGACGGCGCCACCAGCAAGCCGGTGGCCAAGGTGGTGCGCAAGGGGGCTGGCGAGACGCTGGAGAATGCCAGCACGCACCTGACGCTCAACGACCTGAAACCGGTGCTCGACGGCTGGGCGCGCGACGCCGCCAACTTCAAGCCGTAACCGCTCCGGCTCTGCGGAACCGGTGTGAGGACGAGGCAGGCGCCTCACCCCCGGTTCCGCCGCAGCCTTTCCACCCTGACCCGGTCCGCCGTTGCGGAGGTACCCCCTGTACCCCTGGGTCGCTCAAGGCCTGAATCGCCTCGAACATCCCGGCCCCCTGGTCATGCGCCGGCCAGCATCGGCCACGCACTACTAGAACCAATTCGGATCGCTCTTGAGTTCCTCATCCAGAATGCCTTTCATCGTGTCGTTCGGTTCCCCCAGCCAGCGAAGGCTGGCGTGCCGGCTCGACGCCTGGTCCGGCGGCAGCCCTTCGGGCACCGTCACATAAAGGGCATAGGCTTTCTGCTTGTCCCAGGTAAACGCCACGTAGAGCCGGTGCTTGGAGCAGTCGTACGCTTCGCACAGCTCGCCCACCAGGTACTTGCCGCTCAGTTCGTCCACCGAGTGCATCGGCATCGACGTGCCAGTGAGATGCATCACCCAGTCGGGCAGCGGGGGGGCGTCCTTCACCAGCGAGTACCAGGCTTGCCGGTAGCGCTGATCGGCGGCCATCAACTGGTCGACCCGGTAGCGGGCGATCGTGTCCGGCCCCGCCGCCAGGACCTGGGTCCCGATACCGCCCAGCAACAGGACGCCGATCAGCAGGTTGCGGATGAAGTCCATCGCCAAGCTCCTTCTCCAACTGTGAGAAAAGGCGTCAGCCTCGCCGGCGTCCGAGGATGAACGACACGACGAACAGCACCAGGAACAGTACGAACAGGATCTTGGCAATACTGGTCGCCGCGCCGGCGATGCCGCCGAAACCCAGGACTCCGGCGATGATGGCGATGATCAGGAATGTCAGGGCCCAACTGAGCATGGGATTTCTCCTCTTCTCGTTGTCGATTCGGCGCCGTGCTCGGAGCGATCGTCGTGACGGTCGTTCCGCCGATCCCGCAGGATGGACACGCCGCAGGAACACCGTGGATTCAGAACACCCAGCCACCGTGACGGGGGATCGCCCGCGATTCCAGGGGCGGCGCGGCCCAGCGCCGGCTGGCGTTATCCCGATCCCAGGCCGGAAGCGGCTGTGGATAACGCAACGCATCCGGCAGCGCGCCGGATACTCTGGGGATAAGTACGTCGGGATCGACCGAGATTGGCGACACCTGTTGCATCTGGTGGATCAGTAACAGCAGCAGCGCGATGGCCAGCAAGACCCGGCTCCAGGCATCGACACGCATTTCAGGGCTGTTCATCCCGACTCTCCTGGCCGTCGCGGCCTCCCTGCCAGTACAGGCGGCATGGGCTGGTTTCCCAAGGAGCCTGCATGCCACATGCCAGGGCTTTTCTTATATTTTTATCCTTTAAAAACAAGCAGTTGGATTATCAATAACGAACCCTTCCGCCCGCATCCTGCACGATGGCCGGGCCTTCACCGTGCATTCTGCAACCCTCGGCGAACGCTCACCCGAGCGAGTGCTTGAGCGCACTCATCTGGTCGTGGCAGGCCCGCACCTTGGGCAACTCCGCCCGCAGCAGGGCCTGGATTTCCGGCGCAGCGTCCTGCAAGGCGTCCTCGAACGCTTGCAGGATGCGGTCCTCGGCCTCCTCCAGCTGCGCCACGTACGTCGCGCCCGGATCGCTGGCAAGACGCGCCCGCGCATCGGCATACATCCGGATCAGCTTTCCCCGCAGGGTTCCACTGGCGGCTGGCTCGTCGTGGTTGGTCGCCACCTGGCGGGACAGATCGGCAATCAACTCGATCTTGGCCTGGAGCATGGACTCGAACAGTTGCTGCAGGCGAACGTCCCGCACCTCGCGGATCGCATGCCGGTAGAAGCGCTCGCCATCCCGGGTGATCTCGATGAGTTCATTGAGCTGGCGCGTCGTGTGGTTCATGCGCGGATCCCGTCAGGGGACGCTCGATACCGACTGGCGGCCTGTCCGGCCACTTTCAGCGCGCTGGCATCCACCTCCCGTACGCCACGGGTCTTGCGCGCGCTTTCGATCAGTTGCTGGCGCTCGGCGTCGCTGGGCACCACGCCACTGAGGCTGACCACGCCATCGCGGGTGGACACACCGATGGACAGCCCGCCCAACGCGTGGCGCGCCAGCACGTCGGCCTTGATCTGGCTGGTGATCCAGGCATCGCTGACCGCCGCCTGTGCATCGTTCACGGAGTCTTCCAGCTTCTTGGTCGACGAGCCTTCCGGCACCACCTTCAGGCGGTTATCCACAGAGGCGACCCCTTCGGTCTGCGCGGCGAGGTGAGACGCCCGCTGACTGGCCTCCTCGCTGGGCGCCGTACCTTCCAGGGTGACCGCATCCCCCTTGCTGGATACCTTGATATCCAGCCCTTCGGCAGGCTTGTCCAGCAGCAGCTTGGCCTTGACCCGAGCGGCCAGCGCCTCGCCGCTGGCCAGCGCCGGATCGACGGTAATCTGGTTATCCACAGCCGTGATGCCTTCAATGCTCATCGCGACCTGCGCGGCCAGTTCGCGCTGCTCCTCACTGGCGACCTTGCCGCCCAGCACGGCACGACCCTTTTCCACATCCACGCTGAGCTTGAAGGGCTTCAGGTCGCGGTTGAGGTTGATGGCGGTCCAGATCGATCCCTCCTGGCGCGCCTCGGCCAACTGTTCGGTAAGGCTGGATTCTTCAGCCTGGCCGACCAACGGTTGAGTGGCCAGCAACACGCTGCCGAGGGCCAGGACAAGCAGCTTCGGAATGGGCATGGTGCGCTCCTTGGCGTTTTTCTGTACTGCCAGTAGAGACAGCAGAATATCCCCATCAGTGCCATCCTGTTGATAAACCCTTTTATTTCAATGCGTTACACGTTCTGTGGATAACACTGTCCATGCACCCTGCCCGATGTCCCGGGCAGAGCCTTTGCAACTTGCACGAAATTTCCGGGACTAAGAAATAACCTGAGACAGATTATGAGGAACACCCCGAATGGACGCTCCGCCTGAACAACAAGGCCGCATCCTTCTGGTCGATGACGAGCCCGCGATCCTGCGCTCGTTCCGCTATTGCCTGGAGGACGAAGGCTATGGCGTGGCGACCGCCAGCAGCGCCTCCCAGGCCGAAACGCTGCTGCAACACCAGGTGTTCGACCTGTGTTTCCTCGACCTGCGCCTGGGCGAGGACAACGGCCTGGACGTGCTCGCCCAGATGCGCGTGCAGGCGCCCTGGATGCGGGTGGTGATCGTCACCGCGCATTCCGCCGTGGACACCGCGGTGAACGCCATGCAGGCCGGCGCCGCCGACTATCTGGTCAAACCCTGCAGCCCCGACCAGCTGCGCCTGGCCGCGGCCAAGCAGTTGGAAGTCCATCAGCTCACGGCCCGCATCGAGGCGCTGGAAGGCGAGATGCGCAGGCAGGGCGATGTACTCGAATCGCAGAGCCCGGCAATGGCCGCCGTACTGGAAACCGCCCGCCAGGTGGCCGCCACCGACGCCAACATCCTTATCCTGGGGGAATCCGGCTCCGGCAAGGGAGAGCTGGCGCGGGCCATCCACGGCTGGAGCAAACGGGCGAAGAAATCCTGCGTGACCATCAACTGTCCGTCGCTGAACGCCGAACTGACCGAAAGCGAACTGTTCGGGCACAGCCGTGGCGCATTCACCGGCGCGACCGAAAATACCCTCGGGCGGATCAGCCAGGCCGATGGCGGCACGCTGTTCCTCGACGAGATCGGCGACTTCCCCCTGCTCCTGCAGCCCAAGCTGCTGCGCTTCATTCAGGACAAGGAGTACGAGCGAGTCGGCGACCCGGTGACGCGCAATGCCGACGTACGCATCCTCGCCGCGACCAACCGCGATCTGGCCGGCATGGTCACCCAGGGCAGCTTTCGCGAGGACCTGCTGTACCGCCTGAACGTCATCGTGCTGAACCTGCCGCCATTGCGCGAGCGCGCCGAGGACATCCTCAGCCTCGCCGAACCCTTCCTCGCCCGCTTCGTCAAGGATTACGGTCGCCCGGCCCGTGGCTTCACCGACGAAGCCCGCGACCTGCTGCGCCGCTACAGCTGGCCCGGCAATGTTCGCGAGCTGAGAAACGTAATCGAACGCGCGAGCATCATCTGCAATCAGGAGATGATCGGCATCGAACACCTCGCACCCGGCGAGCACTCGACGAACGCCACGCCCCGTATCGGCGAAGCACTCAGCCTGGAAGAGCTGGAAAAAGCCCATATCGCCGCCGTGATGGCCTCCAGCGCAACCCTCGACCAGGCGGCCAAGACCCTGGGTATCGACGCCTCCACGCTGTATCGCAAGCGCAAGCAATACAGCCTGTGAAACTGCACCTGCCGCTGACATTGCGCACGCAGCTCTTCCTGAGCATCTCGGCGCTCATGACGGTGGCCCTGCTGGGGTTGCTGCTGGGGCTGTTCAGCGTGGTGCTCACCGGGCGCGAACAGGCGGAACTCATCCAACGCAATTTCGACACCATCGAAGTCAGCCAGGAATTGCGCCAGGCCCTGGGCGACCAGTTGGTCCAGATACTCAGCGCGGAACCGGACAACGAACGCCTGGAAGCCGCGCGCCGACACTTCCGCGACGCACTGGAGCGTGGCCAGGGACGTGCCGCCAGCGATACGGAACAGCAGTTGCTGCGGCAGATCGCCGACGCCCACCGGCAATTCGTCAATGCCTCGGAGAGTCCGGGCCCCGGGCGCCCCGAGCTGCTCGACGACAACGACCTCAGCCGGAACCTGGACGAGCTTCGGCAGCAGTTGCTCGCCCTGCATGAATTTGCCATGCGCAACATCGACACGCAGGAAAGCGACGCCCGCACCCGGACGCTGCTGATCAGCGGGTTGCTCGGGCTGGTGGGCGTAGCGATTCTGCTGATCGGATTCATCACCGCCCACAGCATCGCCCGACGTTTCGGCGCACCCATCGAAGCGCTGACCAAGGCCGCGGACAAGATCGGACGCGGTGACTTCGACCTCACCCTGCCCATTTCTCCCGTAACCGAGATGGCCTCCCTGAGCCGCCGCTTCGGCCTGATGGCGGAAGCCCTGCGCGTGTACAGGGAAACCAACACCGAGGCCATCGGCTACGGGCGCCGGCGCTTGCAGGCGGTGCTCGACAGCATCGATGACGGCCTGGTGATCCTCGACCGCGATGGCCGTGTCGAACACGCCAATCCCGTCGCCAGCCGCCAGCTGTTCTCCAGCAGCGATCCCCACGGCAAGGAACTGGGCACGTTGCTGGATAACCCGGAGCTGACCCAGGCCACCCGGAGGGTGCTGGCGGGAAACCTCCTGGAAGAAACGCCCCAGGACCTGGTGGTGGAGGTGGGCGGGGAGAGCCGGCTGCTGACCTGGGGCATGTCCCCGGTCACTCACGACGACGGACGCAACATCGGTGCAGTGATGGTTGTCCGCGATGTCACCGAGCAGCGCGCCTTCGAACGGGTGCGCAACGATTTCGTCCTGCGCGCCTCCCATGAGCTGCGCACCCCGGTGACCGGCATGCACATGGCCTTCGGGCTGCTATCCGAGCGCCTGGCCTTCCCCGAAGGTTCCCGCGAGCACGACCTGATCACCACGGTCGACGAAGAGATGCGCCGCCTGGTGCTGCTGATCGGCGACCTGCTGAATTTCTCCCGCTACCAGAGCGGCACGCAGAAACTCGACCTGCAGCCCTGCGACATCGTCGAGATCCTGGCGCAGGCCAGGCAACGCTTCGAAGGGCAGGCGCGCAGCCAGAACATCGCCATCGAACTGGAAACCGCCGCCGACGTCCCCCCCATCAACCTCGATCGCCTGCAGATCGAGCGGGTCATCGACAACCTGATCAGCAACGCCTTGCGCCACACCCCCGATGGCGGGGTGATACGGCTGCAGGCGCGTTGCCATGAAGAACGGGTCGCCATCGCCGTGGAAGACAACGGAGACGGGGTTCCCTTCAGCCAGCAAAGCCGCATCTTCGAGCCCTTCGTCCAGGTCGGGCACAAGAAGGGTGGCGCCGGCCTGGGCCTGGCCCTGTGCAAGGAGATCGTTCAGTTGCACGGCGGGCGCATCGTCCTGCACTCGCAGGCGGGCAAGGGGTCGCGCTTCTACCTGCTGCTGCCCCTTTAGCTGGTCGGTACGGCCAGCAGCAGCGCCGCGGTCTCCAGATCCGGCTCGCCATCGAAACGCTGCGGACGGAAGCGCATCTGGAAGGCCGCGATCACATTGCGGGTTTCCTCGTCCATCACCCCGTTGAGCGGCACCGCGTAACCGTGGCGCGCCAGCTGCTGCTGGAACCAGCCCGGCGCCGGCAGTTGGCCGTTCAGCTCGCCCAGGCGGCGGGCCATCTCGCCCGGCTTGGGCCAGGGAATCAGGCCGGCATCGGCGAGTTTCTTCCAGGGGAACAGCGGGCCCGGATCGACCTTGCGCTGCGGGGCGATGTCGCTGTGGCCGAGGATGTGTTCGGGCGTGATGCCCTGGCGCTTGCCGATGTCCTTGAGCAGGGCGATCAGCGCGTCGATCTGCCCGTCCGGGTAGGGGTACCAGATCTTGCCGCTGGGAGTTTCGCGGTAACCGGGATTGACCAGTTCGATACCGATCGACGTGGAGTTCAGCCAGGTGCGGCCCTGCCATTCGCTCTGCCCGGCATGCCAGGCGCGGCGGTTTTCGTCCACCAACTGGTAGATGGTCGGTGGCTGGTCGCCGATCAGGTAATGGGCGCTGACCTCGCCGCGGGTCAGTATCTCCAGCGAACGCGGCAGGTTCTCCGACGTGTAGTGGATGATGACGTACTGGATGCGGCTGTCCTGGTTGCGCGAGACATGCTCATGGTCGATCTGCAGCCCTTTTTCGGCGCAGCCGGCGAGCAACAGGGCGGACAGGACAAGGCTGAGTGCGCGGAGGGTCATGAGGTCACTCACGCTGCGATGTGCAGCACGCTGCGTAGGTTCTGCAGGAGCATGTTCACGCTGAGCATGATCAGCAGCATACCGGCCAGGCGCTCCACCGCGGTCAGCCCGCGAGGGCCGAGGAAGCGCTGCAGGAACGAGGCCTGCAGCAGGATCAGTGCCGTCGCCGCCCAGGCCAGAATCACCGCCAGGTACAACTCCCACAACGGCCCCGTGTAGGTGGTGCGCAGGGTAATCAGCATGGCCAGCGCCGAAGGGCCGGCCACCGCCGGCGTCGCCAGCGGCACCAGCAGCGGCTCGCTGTCCGGCATGTCGCCCAGCACGCCCTGCGGAGTCGGGAAAATCAGGCGCATGGCGACCACGAAGAGAATGATACCGCCGGCGATCCCGGTGGCTTCCTTCGACAGGCCAAGGCCGGTGAGGATGTGCTCGCCGAGCGTGAGGAAGATTAGCAACAGGCCGAGCGCGAGCAGCAGCTCACGCAGGGCGACCTTGAGCCGGCGCTCGGCCGGAACGGATTTCAGGGCGGCGAGAAACACCGCGATGTTGCCAAACGGGTCGGTGATCAGAAAGATCAGGACGGCGACGCCGAGCATGATCGAGAGACTCCGGCAGGAAGAACGCCCCTGGCTGGATGGCAGCGTGGGTCAGGAAGCGTCTGTGGATAACGACAAGCATAGCTCCCACCTGTGAATAACAACTTACCCACAGGCGGGAGAAAACAGCATCAGGATTTCTTGATCTTTTCCGGGCGCTTCCAGCCTTCGATCACCCGCTGCTTGGCGCGACCGACCGCCAGGGTGCCGGACGGAACCTCGGTGGTGATGGTGGAGCCCGCGCCAGTCGTGGCACCCGCGCCGATATCCACAGGCGCCACCAGGGAGTTGTTGGAGCCGATGAAGACGTCTTCGCCAATGCTGGTGCGCCACTTGTTGGCGCCATCGTAGTTGCAGGTGATGGTGCCGGCGCCGATGTTGGTGCGCGCACCGACTTCGCTGTCGCCCAGGTAGGTGAGGTGGCCAACCTTCACGCCATCCTGCAGATGGGCGTTCTTCAGTTCGACGAAGTTACCCACATGCACCTTGCGCTCCAGCACGCTGCCCGGACGCAGGCGGGCAAACGGGCCGACGTCGCTGTCCGGGCCGACGTGGGCGCCTTCCAGGTGCGAATTGGCCTTGATGATGGCGCCACGGCGCAGGGTACTGTCCTTGATGTAGCAGTTCGGGCCGATCTGCACATCGTCCTCGATCTCCACCTGGCCTTCGAGGATGACGTTGATGTCGATGGTCACGTCGCGGCCGACGCTGACCTCGCCGCGCACGTCGAAGCGTGCCGGATCGATCAGGGTCACACCCTGGGCCATCAGACGGCGCGCCACGCGCTGCTGGAAGAAGCGCTCCAGCTCGGAGAGCTGCAGGCGGTCGTTGGCCCCCTGAACTTCCATCGCCGCCTGCGGCTGTGCGGTGGCAACGCGCAGGCCATCGGCCACGGCCATGGCGATCACGTCGGTGAGGTAGTACTCGCCCTGGGCGTTGGAATTGGACAGGCGCGATAGCCAACCAGCCAGGCGTTCGCGCGGCACGGCGAGAATGCCGGTGTTGCCTTCACGGATGGCGCGCTGTTCGGAGGACGCATCCTTCTGCTCGACGATGGCCTGAACCTCGTCGGCCGCGTCACGGATGATACGGCCGTAACCGGTCGGATCATCCAGCTCGACAGTGAGCAGCGCCAGTTGTTCGGCAGTGGCCTGGGCCATCAGGCGCTCCAGGGTCGGCTGTTCGATCAGCGGGACGTCGCCGTAGAGGATCAGCACCTTGTCCGCGCTCAGGAACGGCGCGGCCTGGGCCACGGCGTGGCCGGTACCCAGTTGCTGTTCCTGGATCACGAAATTCAGGTCATCCGCCTGCAACCGTTCACGCACGAGTTCCGCGCCGTGCCCGATCACCACATGGATGCGGGAAGGGCTGAGCGTGCGAGCGGTATCGATTACGTGGGCAAGCATGGGCTTGCCAGCGACCGGATGCAGGACCTTCGGCAGGGCCGAACGCATGCGCGTGCCCTGGCCAGCGGCGAGAATGACGATTTCGAGGGACATGGATGACAGACCGTCCTGGTGAGCGGGGCAGGCCCCGAATGTAGAAAAAGAAAAAGGGTAGCCAAGGCTACCCTTTTCCATTTTATCGCTGAAGCCCCTAGGGGAGCTTCGCGCGGCTCAGCCGCCGAACTTCTTGCGAACCTGCTGGACCGTGCGCAGTTGCGCTGCGGCTTCGGCCAGGCGGGCTGCGGCGGAGCTGTAGTCGAACTCGGCACCTTTGCTGTGCAGAGCCTTCTCAGCTTCCTTCAGTGCGGTCTGGGCAGCCGCTTCGTCGAGGTCGCCGGCGCGAATCACGGTGTCGGCGAGAACCTTTACCATGCTCGGCTGCACTTCGAGGAAGCCGCCGGAGATGTAGTACACCTCCTGCTCGCCACCCTGCTTCACCAGGCGGATCGGACCCGGCTTGAGCTCGGTGATCAGCGGCGCGTGGCCCGGAGCGATACCCAGATCACCCAGGGAGCCGTGCGCAACGACCAGCTCGACCAGACCGGAGAAGATCTCCGCTTCGGCGCTGACGATGTCGCAGTGGACTGTAATAGCCATACCCTTGCCTCACGTAATAGGCTGCCGATGAACTGCTGCGCCAGACCAGGCGGCGTTGGAATCGATCTCAGAATGCTCGTTTACCAACGTAAACTACGCTTCTTCGATCGATTCCGCCTTGCCTGGCCGTCACTCGCGACGCTCCTCGACGGCCTTGGCGCGCCCGTTGCCGGGCGCACGGATTACAGCTTCTTCGCTTTCTCGATGGCTTCTTCGATGCCGCCGACCATGTAGAACGCCTGCTCGGGCAGGTGGTCGTAGTCGCCGTTGAGGATGCCTTTGAAGCCAGCGATGGTTTCCTTCAGGGAGACGTACTTGCCCGGCGAACCGGTGAAGACTTCTGCCACGAAGAACGGCTGGGACAGGAAGCGCTGGATCTTACGAGCACGGGCCACCAGCAGCTTGTCGGACTCGGACAGTTCGTCCATGCCGAGGATCGCGATGATGTCCTTCAGCTCCTTGTAGCGCTGCAGGATGTACTGCACGCCACGAGCGGTGTCGTAGTGATCCTGGCCGATGACCAGCGGGTCCAACTGACGGGAGGTGGAGTCCAGCGGGTCCACGGCCGGGTAGATACCCAGCGAGGCGATGTCACGGGACAGTACCACGGTAGCGTCGAGGTGGGCGAAGGTGGTCGCCGGGCTCGGGTCGGTCAGGTCGTCCGCGGGAACGTATACGGCCTGGATCGAGGTGATCGAGCCTTGCTTGGTGGAGGTGATGCGCTCCTGCAGAACGCCCATCTCTTCGGCCAGGGTCGGCTGATAACCTACCGCGGACGGCATACGGCCCAGCAGTGCGGACACTTCGGTACCGGCAAGGGTGTAACGGTAGATGTTGTCGATGAACAGCAGTACGTCACGGCCTTCGTCACGGAACTTCTCGGCCATGGTCAGGCCGGTCAGTGCAACGCGCAGACGGTTGCCCGGCGGCTCGTTCATCTGGCCGTATACCAGGGCCACTTTGTCCAGAACGTTGGAGTCCTTCATCTCGTGGTAGAAGTCGTTACCCTCACGGGTACGCTCGCCCACACCAGCGAACACGGAATAACCGCTGTGCTCGATGGCGATGTTACGGATCAGCTCCATCATGTTTACGGTCTTGCCTACACCGGCGCCACCGAACAGACCGACCTTACCACCCTTGGCGAACGGGCAGACCAGGTCGATTACCTTGATGCCGGTTTCCAGCAGCTCGTTGCCGCCGGCCTGATCGGCATAGGAGGGAGCTTCGCGGTGGATACCCCAACGCTCTTCTTCGCCGATGGGACCGGCTTCGTCGATCGGGTTGCCCAGTACGTCCATGATCCGGCCCAGGGTCGCTTTACCGACCGGGACGGAGATGGCTGCGCCGGTGCTTTCCACGTTCAGGCCACGCTTGAGGCCTTCGGTGGAACCCATTGCAATGGAACGAACCACGCCGTCGCCCAGCTGCTGCTGAACTTCGAGGGTGGTTTCGACGCCCTGAACCTTCAGGGCCTCGTAGATGCTCGGCACGGCATCGCGCGGGAATTCCACGTCGATCACGGCGCCGATGATTTGAACGATACGTCCGCTACTCATGTCTGGTTCCTCTGAATTTTGAACCTGTTCTTACACCGCGGCAGCGCCGCCGACGATTTCCGAGATTTCCTGGGTGATCGCCGCCTGACGCGCCTTGTTGTAGACCAGCTGGAGTTCGCTGATCAGATCACCGGCGTTGTCGGTAGCGTTCTTCATTGCAATCATCCGGGCCGCCTGCTCACAGGCGTTGTTCTCAACCACCGCCTGATACACCTGGGATTCCACGTAGCGCACCAGCAGGCCATCGAGAAGGGCCTTGGCGTCGGGCTCGTAGAGGTAGTCCCAGTGGTGTTTCAGGTCTGCGTTGTCCTCGGCCACCAGCGGAATCATCTGCTCCACGGTCGGCTTCTGGGTCATGGTGTTGACGAACTTGTTGGAAACCACGTACAGGCGATCGATACGCCCTTCCAGGTAGGCATCCAGCATGACCTTGACGCTGCCGATCAGATCGTTGATCGACGGCTCTTCGCCCAGGTGACTGATGGCTGCAACCACGTTGCCGCCATAGTTCTTGAAGAAGGATGCGCCCTTGGCACCGATCACGCAGAGGTCGATCTCCGCGCCACGATCGCGCTGGGCTGCCATGTCCTTGACGAGCGCCTTGAACAGGTTGATGTTCAGGCCGCCGGCCAGACCACGGTCGGAGCTCACCACGATGTAGCCGACGCGCTTGACTTCACGCTCGACCATGAACGGATGACGGTACTCGGGGTTGGCGTTGGCCAGATGGCCGATCACCTGGCGAATGCGCTCCGCGTAGGGACGGCCGGCCGCCATGCGCAGTTGTGCCTTGCGCATTTTGCTCACCGCCACCTTTTCCATGGCATTGGTGATTTTTTGCGTGCTTTTGATGCTCGCAATCTTGCTGCGAATCTCTTTTGCGCCTGCCATTTCACACCTATCGGGTTAGCAGGCGGGGGTCGTTACCGACCCCCGCTGCGGCTTACCAGGTTTGGGTGGCCTTGAACTTCTCGATGCCGGCCTTGATGCCTGCGTCGATTTCGTCGTTGAAGTCACCCTTCTCGTTGATCTTCGCCAGCAGAGCAGCATGCTCGCGCTGGAAGAAGGCGATCAACGCCTGTTCGAAGGCGCCCACTTTGGCGATCTCGATGTCCTGCAGGAAGCCACGCTCGGCGGCATACAGGGACAGCGACATCTCGGCGATGGACATCGGCGCGTACTGCTTCTGCTTCATCAGCTCGGTAACGCGCTGACCATGCTCGAGCTGCTTGCGGGTCGCGTCGTCCAGGTCCGAGGCGAACTGGGCGAAGGCCGCCAGTTCACGGTACTGGGCCAGCGCGGTACGGATGCCGCCGGACAGCTTCTTGATGATCTTGGTCTGGGCCGCGCCGCCCACACGGGATACCGAGATACCGGCGTTGACGGCCGGACGGATACCCGAGTTGAACATGGAGGTTTCCAGGAAGATCTGACCGTCGGTGATGGAGATCACGTTGGTCGGTACGAACGCGGAAACGTCACCGGCCTGGGTTTCGATGATCGGCAGGGCGGTCAGGGAACCGGTCTTGCCTTTCACTTCGCCGTTGGTGAACTTCTCGACGTACTCTTCGGAAACGCGGGAAGCGCGCTCCAGCAGACGGCTGTGGAGATAGAACACGTCGCCCGGGTAGGCTTCACGGCCCGGCGGACGGCGCAGCAGCAGGGAGATCTGGCGGTAGGCAACGGCCTGCTTGGACAGGTCGTCGTACACGATCAGGGCGTCTTCACCGCGGTCGCGGAAGTATTCGCCCATGGTGCAGCCGGAGTACGGCGCCAGGTACTGCAGAGCAGCGGATTCGGAGGCGCTGGCAACGACCACGATGGTGTTGGCCAGGGCACCGTTCTCTTCCAGCTTGCGTACGACATTGGCGATGGTCGATTGCTTCTGACCGATGGCAACGTAGACGCAGCGGATGCCGCTGTCTTTCTGGTTGATGATGGCGTCGACGGCCAGGGCGGTCTTACCGATCTGACGGTCACCGATGATCAGCTCGCGCTGGCCACGGCCTACCGGAATCATGGCGTCGACCGACTTGTAACCGGTCTGAACCGGCTGGTCTACCGACTTACGCCAGATCACGCCCGGCGCCACTTTCTCGACGGCGTCGGTCAGCTTGGCATCGATCGGGCCTTTGCCATCGATCGGGTTACCCAGGGCATCGACGACGCGACCCAGCAGTTCCGGACCAACCGGTACTTCCAGGATGCGGCCGGTGCACTTGGCGTTCATGCCTTCTTTGAGGTCCTGGTATTCACCCAGTACCACAGCACCGACGGAGTCTTGCTCCAGGTTCAGCGCCATACCGTAGACGCCGCCCGGGAATTCGATCATCTCGCCGTACATGACGTCGGCCAGACCGAAGATGCGCACGATGCCATCGGAAACACTGACGATGGTGCCTTCGTTGCGCGCTTGCGAGGCGACGTCGAGTTTCTCGATGCGCCCCTTGATGATTTCACTAATTTCGGAAGGATTGAGTTGCTGCATGCCGCTGCCCCTTCAAACTCAAGATTTCAACGCTTCGGCCAGTTTCGCGAGCTTGCCGCGCACCGAGCCATCGATTACCAAGTCACCGGCGCGGATCACCACGCCGCCGATCAGGCTCGCGTCTTCCGACGCATGAAGTCGCACTTCGCGACTGAGCCGGGCGCTGAGAGCCTTGGCGAGTTTGTCCTGCTGTTCCTGGTCCAGGACGAAGGCACTGGTGACCTCGACCTCGACCAGCTTTTCCTGCTCGGCCTTGAGTTGCTCGAACATCACGAAGATGGTCGGCAGCAGGTCGAGCCGCTTGTTTTCAGCCACAGTCCGGACGAAGTTCTGGGCCGGAGCATTGAGCTTGTCGCCACACACGTCGATCAGCGCGTCAGCCTTGGCTGCCGCGGTCAGCTGGGGCTCCTTGAGCAGCTGGCGCACGGTGTCGTCCCGCGACACTGCAGCCAGCACACCCAGAGCAGCGGACCAGTCGGCCAGTTGCTGATGAGCCTGGGCGTACTCGAAAGCCGCCTTCGCGTATGGACGAGCCAATGTGGTCAGTTCTGCCATATCGCCCTCTGCTTAGATCTCGGCGGCCAGTTGATCAACCAGCTGCTTTTGCGCGTTGGCATCGATCGAAGCACCCAGGATCTTCTCGGCGCCGGAGACAGCCAGGGCACCCACTTGGGCACGCAGGGCGTCCTTGACGCTGTTGAGTTCCTGCTCGATCTGAGCCTTGGCCTGGGTAATCATGCGATCACCTTCGGCACGGGCCTGATCACGGGCTTCGTCAACGATCTGGTTAGCGCTCTTCTTCGCCTGCTCGATGATTTCGGCTGCCTGAGCCTTGGCTTCGCGCAGTTGCTGACCCGCTTTCTCGTGGGCCAGTTCCAGGTCACGAGCCGCGCGGTTGGCAGCGTCCAGGCCGTCGGCGATCTTCTTCTGACGCTCGTGCAGAGCCGCGATGACCGGCGGCCATACGAACTTCATGCAGAAGATGACGAAGATGGCGAACGCGATGGCCTGGCCGATCAGAGTTGCATTAATGTTCACGCCAATACCTCGCTCGTTCGTTGTTCAGTCACAGATTTCCGCACTGCGGAAATTACTGGGCAACCTGAGCAATGAACGGGTTAGCGAAGGTGAAGAACAGAGCGATACCAACACCGATCATGGTCACGGCGTCGAGCAGACCGGCGACGATGAACATTTTCACCTGCAGCATCGGAACCATTTCCGGCTGGCGAGCAGCGCCTTCCAGGAACTTGCCGCCCAGCAGGCCGAAGCCGATGGCGGTACCCAGAGCGCCCAGACCGATCAGCAGAGCAACGGCGATAGCAGTGAGTCCAACTACAGTTTCCATTTTTCCTCCCGACTTTTTGTCGTGTTGGTTAAAGGTGAAGCAAGTTAAGTGGTGAAACTTCTTTCACCCCCTCCCACCAGGAGAGGGGGCGTACAGAATCTTTTGGATCAGTGGCTGTCTTCGTGGGCCATCGACAGGTAGACGATGGTCAGCATCATGAAGATGAAGGCCTGCAGGGTGATGATCAGGATGTGGAACACGGCCCACGCCCAGTTCAGCACGACGCCCATGCCGCCCAGCCAGAGGATGCCGGAACCGAACATCACGGCGATCAGGATGAAGATCAGCTCGCCGGCGTACATGTTGCCGAACAGACGCAGTGCCAGGGATACCGGCTTGGCGATCAGGGTCACGAACTCGAGCAGGAAGTTCACCGGGATCAGGATGATCTGGACCACCATGTTGCTGCTGTGGAACGGGTGCAGGGTCAGTTCGCCGAGGAAGCCGCCGATACCCTTGACCTTGATGCTGTAGAAGATGATCAGCGCGAACACCGCGATCGACATGCCGAAGGTGGCATTCGGGTCGGTGGTGGCCACGGCGCGGAAGAACAGGTGCTCGTTGCCGGTGACCGCCTGGGCCGCCAGCGGCAGGAAGTCCACGGGCACCAGGTCGATCAGGTTCATCAGGAAGATCCAGACGAACACGGTCAACGCCAGCGGTGCGATGAGCGGGTTACGGCCGTGGAAGGTGTCCTTCACGCTGCCGTCGACGAACTCCACCATAACTTCAACGAAGTTCTGCAGGCCGCCGGGTTGACCGCTGGTAGCCTTCTTGGCCGCCATGCGGAAGATAAGGATGAACACCAGGCCGAGGAATACGGACCAACCCAGGGTATCAACGTGGAATGCCCAAAAGCCCATTTCCTTGGCTTGTTCGGCGGTGTGGGCGAACCCCCAGGAACCATCCGGCAGACGACCCAGGGTCAGGTTCTGCAAGTGGTGCTGGATGTAACCCGAAGCGCTTTCTGCTGCCATGTTTGCCTCAATCGCTCTAAGGTCTTGTAAATGTGTTTCGCATCAGCAGGGGTGCAAACCAGCTGACCGCGAGGGTCAGCAGGTAGAGGCCGAACAGCGCCAGGGGCGCCAGCGGCTTCACACCTGCGAACGCCAGTGCAAAGAGCACTGCCGTCAGAATCAGTTTCCCGGCTTCACCGGCATAGAAAGACCGGACGATCAGCTGGGCAGAGCGGGCGCCGCTGTAACGGAACGCCTTGCGAGCAAAGTACAGATTCGGCAACCACGCAATCAGGCCACCCAACAGGCCGGAATAGCCTGCGACCGATCCCTGGACGAACCACAGGGTCGCTGCACCGAGCAGCAGCACCACCAGTTGGACGAGCAACAGGCGAAAAGCCGGTTGTTGATGGAAGGGCAGGCGATCGGGCTTGCGGGGTTCCATCTGTCTCACAGTCCTCTGGCGTCGGCTTCGCAAATCAACAACTTGGCATACTTTGTGCCGACAAAATTGCGCGCAGAGTATAGGGGGCGCGGCATACCCGTTCAACCGTCAGGTAGTGATTTCCGACGACCCCTACATGCTACGTTCGTATCAGCGTATGTGGGCGAGAACACCCTGGAGTTCATCGAGGGAGTTGTAGCGGATCACCAACTGGCCCTTGCCCTTCTGTCCGTGGCGAATCTGCACCGGAGCGCCCAGGCGCTCGGCCAGGCGCTGTTCCAGACGGCTGATGTCCGGGTCGCTCTTGACCGGTTTGACAGGTTCCGTCGGGGCGTTGAGCCATTGGCGCACCAGGGCTTCGGTCTGGCGCACGGTGAGGCCGCGTGCGACAACATGTCGCGCACCCTCGACCTGCTGATTCTCGGGCAATCCGAGCAGGGCGCGGGCATGGCCCATTTCCAGGTCGCCGTGGGACAGCAGGGTCTTGATCTCGTCCGGCAGGGCGATCAGGCGCAGCAGGTTGGCCACGGTCACGCGGGATTTGCCCACGGCGTCGGCGACTTGCTGCTGGGTCAGCTGGAACTCCTGCTGCAGCCGTTGCAGCGCGGCGGCTTCCTCGATGGGGTTGAGGTCCTCGCGCTGGATGTTCTCGATCAGCGCCATGGCGATGGCGGCTTCGTCCGGCACTTCGCGAACCATCGCCGGGATCTTGTCCAGGCCGGCCTGCTGGCTGGCACGCCAGCGGCGCTCGCCGGCGATGATCTCGTAGCGGCCCTTGTCGATCGGGCGCACCACGATCGGTTGCATCACGCCCTGGGCCTTGATGGACTGGGCGAGTTCTTCCAGGGCCTGGGGATCCATGTCGCGGCGCGGCTGGTACTTGCCACGCTGGATCAGGTCCAGCGGCAGGTGCTGGAGTTCCTTGTCGTCGACCTGAACGGCTTCTTCCTGCAGGGTAGCGGCGCTGGAGCCACTGAGCAGGGCGTCCAGCCCGCGTCCGAGACCTCGTTTCTTGGCGGCCATGCGGGTTCCTTAATCTTAGGCGGGGGCGGTGGTGCGGGCGGCGCGCTGGCGACGCACCAGCTCGCCGGCCAGCGCCAGGTAGGCGAGGGCACCGCGGGATTGCTTGTCGTAGACCAGCGCCGGCATGCCGAAGCTGGGTGCCTCGGCCAGTCGCACGTTGCGCGGGATCACGGTGGTATAGAGCTTGTCGCCGAAGTGTTCCTGCAGTTGCGCGCTGACATCGTTGGTCAGGCTGATGCGCGGGTCGTACATGGTCCGCAGCAGGCCTTCGATCTTCAGCGCCGGGTTCAGCCGCTCGGCGATGCGCTGGATACTGTTCATCAGGTCGGTCAGACCTTCCAGCGCGTAGTACTCGCACTGCATCGGAATGATCACGCCATCCGCGGCGGACAGGGCGTTGACGGTCAGCATCGACAGCGACGGCGGACAGTCGATGAGGATGTAATCGTAGTTCTCGCGGATCGGCGCCAGCGCCTGGCGCAGGCGATGCTCCTTCATGTCCATCTCCAGCAGTACCACTTCCGCAGCGGTGAGGTCGCGGTTGGCGGGCAGCAGCTGGTAGCCGCCGTGCTCGGAGAACTGCATGGCCTGGGCCAGATCGCATTCGCCGGTCAGCACGTCATAGATGGAATGCTCCAATGACAACTTATCCACACCGCTGCCGGTGGTGGCGTTGCCCTGTGGATCGAGGTCGAGCAGCAACACGCGGCGCTTGGTGGCTACCAGCGATGCGGCGAGGTTGATGCAGGTCGTGGTCTTGCCGACGCCGCCTTTCTGGTTGGCGATCGCGAATACCTTAGCCATGGTTTTCCCCACTCCCCGTCATGCAATGCGGCGCAGTATCAGCAGATGGCGCTGGCCTTGGCAACCCGGCACCGCCAGAGCGTGTTCGGCTTCGACCCGGAAATCTTCCGGGAGTGCCGCGAGCTCGTCGCTGGGGTGTACGCCTTTCATGGCCAGCCAGTTGGTCTGGGTGTCGCCGAGGTGACGTGTCCAGTTGGTGAAGTCTTCGAGGCTGCTGAAAGCCCGGGAGACGATACCGTTGAACGGCTGCTCGGGCTGGAAGGCTTCCACCCGACTGTGGATAACCTGCAGGTTGTCGAGCTTGAGCTCCAGCTTCACCTGGGTGAGGAAGCGGGTCTTCTTGCCGTTGCTGTCCAGCAGGGTCAGGGATTTGCCGGGGAACAGGATGGCCAGCGGGATGCCGGGCATGCCGCCGCCGCTGCCTACGTCCAGCCAGCGCTCGCCGCCGGCCGCTTCGAACTGCGGAACGATGCTCAGGCTGTCGAGCAGGTGGCGGGAAACCATTTCATCCACATCGCGCACGGCAGTGAGGTTGTAGGCCTTGTTCCATTTGGCCAGCAGGGCCAGGTAATCCAGCAGGCGCTGCTGGGCGGCAGCGTCGATATCCAGGCCGAGCGTCTGGATGCCACGCGCGAGTTCGTCGGCATGGCGGGCAGTGACCAGGGACATCAGGCGCTTTGCTCCAGTTGACGACCGGAGGAGCGCTTCTTCAGATGGATCAGCAGCAGGGAGATCGCCGCCGGCGTGACGCCGGGGATGCGCCCGGCCTGTCCCAGGGTTTGCGGACGGGCATTGCCCAGCTTCAGCTGGATCTCCTTGGAGAGACCGGAAATGGTCTGGTAATCGATATCCACAGGCAACTGGGTGTCTTCGCTGGCACGCAGGCGAGCGATCTCTTCCTGCTGGCGGTCGATGTAGCCGGCGTACTTGGTGCGGATTTCCACTTGCTCGGCGACCTGCGGATCTTCCGCGCCAGCACCGATCACTTCGGCCAGGCTGAGGTAGTCGATTTCCGGGCGGGCCAGCAGGTTCAGCAGGTTGTATTCATGGGCCAGCGGAGTACCGAAGCGCTCGGCGATGGCGTCGCCCTGGGGCGTGTTCGGGCGAACCCAGGTGCTCTTCAGGCGCTGTTCTTCACGCTCGATGCCTTCGCGTTTGGCTTCGAACACCGCCCAGCGGGCATCGTCGATCAGGCCCAGCTCGCGGCCCTTCTCGGTCAGGCGAAGGTCCGCGTTGTCTTCGCGCAGAATCAGCCGATATTCGGCGCGCGACGTGAACATGCGGTACGGCTCCTGGGTGCCGAGGGTAATCAGGTCGTCGACCAGCACGCCGATGTAGGCCTCGTCGCGGCGCGGGCACCAGTTGTCACGGCCTTGCGAGCGCAATGCGGCGTTGGTACCGGCGAGCAGGCCCTGGGCGCCGGCTTCTTCGTAGCCGGTGGTGCCGTTGATCTGGCCGGCGAAGAACAGGCCGCCGATGACCTTGGTCTCCAGGCTGTACTTCAGATCGCGCGGATCGAAGTAGTCGTACTCGATGGCGTAGCCGGGGCGAACGATATGGGCGTTCTCCATGCCCCGAATGGAACGGACGATATCCAGCTGCACGTCGAAGGGCAGCGAAGTGGAGATGCCGTTCGGGTACAGCTCATGGGTGGTCAGGCCTTCCGGCTCGAGGAAGACCTGATGGCTGTCCTTGTCGGCGAAGCGATGGATCTTGTCTTCGATCGATGGGCAGTAGCGCGGGCCGACCCCTTCGATCACGCCGGAATACATCGGCGAGCGATCGAGGTTGGAGGCGATGATCTCGTGGGTCCGCGAGTTGGTATGGGTGATCCAGCAGCTGACCTGGCGCGGATGCATTTCCTTGTTGCCCAGGAAGGACATCACCGGGATCGGCGTATCGCCGGGCTGCTCGGTCATCACGCTGAAATCGACACTGCGGCCGTCGATACGCGGCGGAGTACCGGTCTTCAGACGGCCGACACGCAGTGGCAGCTCGCGCAGGCGGCGCGCCAGGGCGATCGAGGGCGGATCACCGGCACGGCCACCGGAGTAGTTCTCCAGACCGATGTGGATAAGTCCGCCAAGGAAAGTGCCGGCGGTGAGGACGACGTTATCCGCATGGAATTTCAGACCCATCTGGGTCACGACGCCGCGCACCTGATCCTGTTCGACGATCAGGTCATCGCAGGCCTGCTGGAATATCCACAGGTTCGGCTGGTTCTCCAGGATCTCACGCACGGCGGCCTTGTAGAGAACGCGGTCAGCCTGGGCGCGAGTGGCACGGACTGCCGGGCCCTTGCGGCTGTTCAACACGCGGAACTGGATGCCGCCTTTATCGGTGGCCAGTGCCATGGCACCGCCCAGCGCATCGATTTCCTTGACCAGATGGCTTTTGCCGATCCCACCGATGGCGGGGTTGCAGCTCATCTGGCCAAGGGTTTCCACATTGTGGGTGAGCAGCAGCGTCTTCACGCCCATGCGTGCGGCCGCGAGTGCGGCCTCAGTGCCGGCATGGCCGCCGCCGATCACGATCACGTCAAAACGGGAAGGGAAATCCACCACGCACCTCGTGCCTGTCGATCAAGGAGAAATAGAGAGAGCCGGACAGTATAGGGGTTAAGGGCTTTCGATTGAAGGCACCTGAACAAAAAATAGCCAATCGGTACTGAAGGCTTCTATAGAAAATAAAAGAGAGGAACTTTTTTAAATCTTTTTAGAGCTTGTGTTTATGTATGGTGAAGCCGATTTCTGTGGATAACCATCTTGAGGCCATGTTCCATCAGTCTTTCACGGCATAACAACCCTGTGTCGATGCTGTCAGGCGACGGGGGATCTCCGGTTTCTAGCCTGTGGATTAAGCATCACGTTATCAACAGGTGGATTTATCCACGGCTTGAGAGGGGGGTTTTCAACGTAGCTGTACGTTAGTTTTCCACAGGGTTCGCGGATGCCTGTGAAATACATCTGGAATGCTTTGAAAGCTAGCAATGAAGGGGCTTGCCCGCATTTCATGGCTGTGGATAGCCGTTCTGGAAGAAAGTCATCGGGCAGGAGCAGTCGCGGCGACGGAATGAATCCGTCACCGGTGTCGAAAGTCTGTGCTGTGGATTACTTGCCGATGCAGAAACTGGAGAAGATGCGGCCCAGCAGATCGTCAGGTGTGAAGGCTCCGGTGATTTCCCCCAGGGCCTGTTGAGCCTGGCGCAGGTCCTCAGCCAGCAGTTCGCCGGCGCCGCTCAGGGTGAGCTGGGCGCGACCGTGTTCGAGGCTGCTACCGGCCTGGCGCAGGGCTTCCAGATGGCGCCGACGGGCGCTGAAGCTGCTTTCCGCGGTCTGTTCGAAGCCCATGCAGGCTTTCAGGTGCTCGCGCAGCAGGTCCAGGCCATTGCCCGAGCGGGCGGACAGGGTGATGGTGACGTGGCCATCGGCGCTCTCCTCGAGGCCGATGCTCTCTGTGGATAAATCAGCCTTGTTACGGATCAGGGTCACGTGGGCGGGATCAGGCCGGCTGTCGAGGAACTCCGGCCAGAGTGCGAAGGGATCGCAGGCCTCGGGGGCGGTGGAGTCCACCACCAGTAGAACGCGATCTGCCTCGTTGATGGCCTTCAACGCGCGTTCCACACCGATTTTTTCCACATGGTCGTCGGTACTGCGCAGGCCGGCGGTATCGATGATGTGCAGCGGCATGCCGTCGATGTGGATATGTTCGCGCAATACATCGCGGGTGGTACCGGCGATATCGGTGACGATGGCCGCTTCACGGCCCGCCAGGGCGTTCAGCAGGCTCGATTTGCCGGCGTTGGGACGTCCGGCGATCACCACGCTCATGCCATCGCGCAGCAGCGCGCCCTGGCCGGCTTCGCGCAGCACGGTCGCCAGTTCGGCACGTACGCCATCCAGTTGCGAAAGAACGTGGCCGTCGGCGAGGAAGTCGATCTCTTCCTCGGGGAAGTCGATGGCTGCCTCGACGTACATGCGCAGCTGGATGAGTTGGTCGGTCAGGTGGTGTACGCGGCGCGAGAACTCGCCCTGCAGCGAACGCACGGCGTTGCGTGCAGCCTGGGCCGAACTGGCCTCGATCAGGTCGGCGATGGCCTCGGCCTGGGCCAGGTCGAGCTTGTCGTTGAGGAAGGCGCGTTCGCTGAACTCGCCAGGGCGGGCCTGGCGGGCGCCCAGTTCCAGGCAGCGCTGCAGGAGCATGTCCATTACCACCGGGCCGCCGTGGCCCTGCAGTTCCAGCACGTCTTCGCCGGTAAAAGAGTTCGGCCCAGGGAAGAACAGCAGCAGCCCTTCGTCGATGACATCGCCATCGTCTGCGTGGAACGGTCCGTAGTGGGCGTAGCGTGGCTGTGGTTCGCGGCCGCTCAGGGTGATGGCCATAGCACGGGCGCGGGGACCGGAGACGCGGACGATGCCGACCCCACCACGGCCCTGGGCGGTGGCGACGGCGGCGATGGTTTCACGGGCTGCATTCATGTCGGCGGTCTCGCGGTTGTGTTCGTGGCTCGCGGGAAAGCAAAGTTATCCACATAGCAAAACGCCCCACGAGGGGGCGTCTTGTCGATCGTCTACGGTCGCGGTATCAGGCGGAAGCCTTCTTTGTCGCAGCTTCGATCCGGCGGGTAATGTACCACTGCTGTGCAATGGACAGGCAGTTGTTCACAACCCAGTACAGCACCAGACCGGCCGGGAACCACAGGAAGAAGAAGGTGAAGATGATCGGCATCAGCTTCATGACCTTCGCCTGCATGGGGTCCGGAGGCGTCGGGTTGAGCATCTGCTGGACCAGCATGGTGGCGCCCATGATGATCGGCAGGATGAAGAACGGATCCTTCACCGAGAGGTCGACGATCCAGCCCAGCCACGGCGCCTGGCGCATCTCGACGCTTTCCAGCAGTACCCAGTAGAGGGACAGGAAGACCGGCATCTGCACCAGGATCGGCAGGCAGCCGCCCAGCGGATTGATCTTCTCCTTCTTGTACAGCTCCATCATCGCCTGGGACATCTTCTGGCGATCGTCGCCGTGCTGTTCCTTCAGTGCCTGCATCTTCGGCGACACGGCACGCATGCGGGCCATCGAGCGGTAGCTGGCGGCGGACAACGGGAAGAAGGCCAGCTTGATGACGACGGTCAGCAGGATGATCGACCAGCCCCAGTTACCGACCAGGTTGTGGATATGTTGCAGCAGCCAGAAGATCGGTTGGGCAATGAACCACAGCGGGCCGTAATCGACGGTCAGCTCCAGGCCCGGGGACAGCTCGCCCAGGTACTTCTGCAGCTTGGGACCGGCATACAGGGTCATGCTGGTTTCGCCCTTGGCACCGGGGGCAACGGTCAGGTTGGGACCGGTGTAGCCGACGATATAGTTGCCCTGGGCGTCCTTGCGGGTCATCACGTTGTGGGTGTCGCCCTTGGCGGGCACCCAGGCGGTCACGAAGTAGTGCTGCAGCCAAGCAACCCAGCCGCCCTGGACGGATTCCTTGAACTGCTCCTTGTCCATGTCCTTCATGGACACTTTCACGTAGGGCTTTTCAGGAGTCCAGACCGCGGCGCCAAGGTAGGTCGACACACCGGTGGCAGTGGTGGAGGACGGATCGACGCTGGCGTCACGCTTGAGCTGGGCGAACAGCGAAGCGTTCCACGGCTTGTCGCTCTGGTTGTCGATCAGGTAGCTCACGCCGACCTGATAGGCATCGGGGTTGATGCACTCGAGCTTCTTCTGGGCTTTTTCCTTCTCGGTGCAGTCGCCTTTCAGGCCGCGATGGAAGGTAAAGCGCTTGATGTAGCTGATGCCGTCCTGTGCATAAGTCAGGTCGACCACCATCTGCTCCTGGCCGTCGGCCAGTTCGTAGACGGGCTTGGCAGAGGCGTAGAGCGGGCGGCCACCGGCGGCGGCATCCGGGCCATTGGCGCCGGTCAGCCCGCTCTGGGCCAGGTAGGTGCGTTGCTGATCACGCTCGAACAGCGGGAACGGCACGTCCGGGCGGTCCTGGCGCAACGGGTACTGGGTCAGGCCCAGTTTCACCACATCACCGCCGCGCGGGTCGATGGCCAGGTCCAGCACGTCGGTCTTCACGCGGATCAGCTGGTCGCTGACGGCCGCCGGTTTCTGCTCGGTGGGCAGGGTCGCCTGGGCATTCTGGGCGGTCGGTACGTCGGCATTGGTCGCGCCGCCGGCAGGTACTGACGTGTCCGGCAGGCCTTCGGTCTGGTTGAAGGTCGCGGTCTGCGCTGGCAGTTCAGGCTGGCCGTAGTCCTTGTTCCACTGGAGGACCAGCGCGTAGGACACGATTGCCAGGGCGACGAATAGGATTGAACGTTTGATGTCCATGGTTACTCGGCCGTCGAGGAAGGGGCGGGCTTGGATGGGTCTGGCGGTACCGGATCATAACCACCGGGGTGCCAGGGGTGGCAGCGGCCGAGGCGACGAGCGGCCAGCCAGCCACCACGCAGGAAGCCATGGGTTTCGATGGCTTCCTGCGCGTAGCAGGAACAGCTGGGGTAGAAACGACAGTGCCTGCCCATCATGGGACTGATGGCGTAGCGGTAAAACTGGATCAGTAACAGCGCCAGTCTACGCATGGGAACTGTCGGCCACTCCCGGAGATTCTGTCGTGGGTTCCGGGCTGGGCCGATTGCGTAACAGGCGCTTCCAGAGCTTACCGAACTGCTGGTGCAGTTCCGGATTCTCCAGATCGCCGAGGCCCTTGCGCGCGATGACCACGATATCCAGGCCGGCCAGCTTCTGCTGGTGATGGCGGAAGGATTCGCGGAGAAGGCGTTTGAGGCGGTTACGCTCGACGGCGAGCTTGACGTTCTTCTTGCCGATCACCAGGCCGAGGCGGGGATGATCGAGACCGTTTTCGCGCGCCAGCAGCAGGATGTGCTTGCCGGGAACCTTGGAGGTGGGGGAGTCGAAGACTGCGGTGAATTGCCGGGCTGTCAGAAGACGCTTATCCCGGTCGAAGCCTTGACTCACCACCTGTGTCGGACAAATCAGACGGTCAGACGCTTGCGGCCCTTGGCGCGGCGACGCGACAGAACCTGACGACCGTTCTTGGTGGCCATGCGAGCGCGGAAACCGTGGACGCGAGCGCGCTTGAGGGTGCTGGGTTGGAAAGTACGTTTCATGATTCGGTACCTGGGTTTGACGACATGAGGTCGCAGTGACCCCGTTTAAAGAGACCGGCGATTCTAGTGAAATCAGGCGGTCAGGTCAATTTCCAACCAGCACCGGATACAAATTGAATAGAGAAAAGGCGAAATTCTCTTTTGAAAGATAGATGCTTTGATTATGACTGTTGAGCGCGTTGCCTGTGAATAACTTGCTGGAGGCCACGGGCTATCAGGTTCCTGGAGAATGAAAACCCTGTCTGGAACTGGTGGGTGGCTTGTGTCCCGACGGTTGGAAAGCTGGGGACAGGATGGTTGTTTTTCCACAGCCGATTTTTCCACAGGCTGATCACCAGGCTCATCCCCTGGGTCATCCAGCTGTTATCCACAAGGCTCGCGGCGCGCTTATCCGACAATCGGCACAGTCATTAACATCTTGATTTTGCTTGTGTCCGTAGCCGCATCTCATGTGGATAAGTTGTTCAGGCGCGGCTACAATATCGGCCTATTTCGCTTTGCGCCTTCTTTGGGGGATATCC